>NZ_JBEXIM010000014.1:0-144916 GCF_040608575.1 Micromonospora sp. NPDC005171
CTTTTCTGCGCACCTCCTCCCGCCACTCCGCGACCCCCTCACACCCCCCACCACCCGCCCCGCCGGCCGACGTGCGGGGCGGGCGGCGCGCTCGTGGGTGCGGCGCTCGGCTATGCCGGCGGCTCGACCGCGTCGACGAGAACCTCGAGCACGTGCCGGTACGGCTGGCCGGTGGCCCGGCTCATGCCCATCTCGCAGGTGCGGTTGCAGGAGGCGTACGCGTCGTGGTCACGCTGATTGATCTCGGCGGCCTGCGCCGCGGTGGCGCCGGCGGTGACCTCGGGATGCAGCAGCCCCCGGTCACCGGCGAAGGCGCAACACCCCCAGCTGTCCGGCACGGTGACGGTGTCGGCGACCGCCTGGGCCACCGTGCGCAGGTCGTCGGTGCCGCCCAGGTGCACTGTGGAGCAGGTGGGGTGCAGGGCCAGCGAGCCCAGTCGTCGGGGCTGCGGCAGCGCCGGCAGGAGGTGCTCGGCGGTGAAGGTCACGCTGTCGACGAAGCGCAGCGCGCCGTACCGGGCCTGGTCCTCCTCGGCCAGCGCGGCGGTCAGCTGCGTCAGCCCGTGTGTGCAGGAGGACGCGTCGCACACGACGGGCAGGCGACCCTCGTCGCTGGCCGCCCAGAGCGCGGCCAGGGTCCGCTCGGCCATCTCGCGGTGACCGGCGGGGTAACCCTTGGACTGCCACGGCGTTCCGCAGCACAGGCCCGCCGTGCCGGTCGGTACGACGAGCGGCACCCCCGCCAGTTCGCAGAGGCGCAGGAACGCCGCCGCCGAACCGCCGGACGGGCCGTCCTCGGGCGCGAAGAGGCTGCCGACGCAGGCCGCGAAGAACACCGCCTGGGCGTCCGGGGCGCTGCGGGGGGTCGGGCGGGGCGCGCCGGCGCGCGGCATGTCGTCGCTCCACAGCGGCACGAGTTCGGTGGCGCCGAGCCCACGGATCACCCCGGTGGCGGCGCGGGTCACCGGCGTCGGGACGGCGTGCGCCGCGGTCAGTCCCATCCGGACGCCCGTCACGGCGGCCTGCCAGTGCCGGGCGGCGGTGCGGGCGGTGCGTTGGGCGCGAGGGGTGTGCCGCTCGGCGCGCAGCCGCTTCATCGCCGCCCCCGTGTCGATGCCGACCGGGCAGGCGGTGACGCAGAGGCTGTCCGCGGCGCAGCTGTCCACAGCGGCGTACGCGTAGTCGGCGGTCAGCTCCCGGCGGCGCTCCTCGTCCCCGGCTGCGGTGGCGAGGGCGATCTGCCGTTGCAGGACGATGCGCTGCCGGGGGGTGGTGGTGACGTCGGCGGTAGGGCAGACCGGCTCGCAGTAGCCACACTCGACGCAGGCGTCCAGCTCCTCATCGACCGTCGGGACGGCCTTGAGCTGCCGCAGGTGCACTGTCGGGTCGTCGTTGAGCAGCACACCGGGGTTGAGGAGGCCGCTCGGGTCGCACAACCGCTTGAGCTCGCGCATCACGTCGTACAGCTCGTCGCCGTACTGCCGGCGGACGAAGGGCGCCATGGCCCGGCCGGTGCCGTGCTCCGCCTTGAGCGTTCCCCCCTCGGCCAGCACCAGGTCGACCATGTCGTCGGTGAACCGGGCGTAGCGGTCGATCTCGGCGGGGGTGTCGAAGGACTGGGTCAGCATGAAGTGCAGGTTGCCGTCGCGGGCGTGTCCGAAGATCACCGCGTCCGGGTAGCCGTGCCTGTCGAACAGGCGGATCAGCCCGTCGCAGGTGCCGGTCAGGCGCGGCATCGGCACCGCGACGTCCTCCAGCAGGGCCGTGGTGCCGGGCGGGCGGGCCCCGGCGACGGCGGTGTAGAGGCCCTTGCGCAGGTGCCAGAGCCTGGCCCGCTCGCGCGGGTCGCGGGTCAGCTCGGTGCCGGTGACGGCCGGCAGTCGGTCGAGCACGGGCTGGGCGTCGGCCAGCGTCTCGGCCAGCCGCTCCGCGCTGTCCTCGGCGAACTCGACAAGCAGCGCGGCGTGGCCGGTGACCGTCAGCCCGCGCAGGGTCTGGCTCGCACCCGGGTCGCGCTGACTGACCCGCAGCGCGGCCGCGTCGAGCAGTTCGGCGGTACGGGCGCCGGCGGCGAGCAGGGCCGGCAGCGCGTCGGTGGCGTCGGTGAGACCGGGCAGGATCAGCAGGCCGGTGGCGGCGTGGTCGTGGATCTCGACGGTACGGAAGACGGCCTCGGCCACGAAGCCGAGCGTGCCTTCGCTGCCGATCATCAGGTGGGCGAGCATCTCGACCGGGGTGCTGTGGTCGAGCAGCGAGTTCAGCCCGTACCCCATTGTGTTCTTCATGGCGAACAGCCGCTCGATGGTGGCGCGCGACCCCGGCGCCGAGCGCACCCGGTCGCGTAGTCGCAGCAGCCCGGCGTGCAGCTCGGGCTCGTCGGCCCGTAGCCGGTCGTCGGCGTCGCGGGCGCCGGAGTCGACGACGGTGCCGGACGGGAGCACGAAGCGCAGCGACTCCATGGTGCGGTACGCGTTGTCGGTGGTGCCGCAGGTCATCCCGCTGGAGTTGTTGGCCACCATGCCACCGACAGTGCACGCGGCCTCGCTGGCCGGGTCCGGGCCGAGCCGGCGCCGGTAGCGGGCCAGCCGGGCGTTGGCCTGCCGGATGGTCAGGCCCGGCTGGAGCCGGATGCGGCGGCCCTCGTCGAGGACCTCGGCGTGCCGCCAGTCGGTGCGGACGTCGACAAGCACTCCCGCGCCGCCGGCCTGCCCGGCGAGGCTGGTGCCGCCGCCGCGCAGGGTCAGCGCCACGCCGGCCTCCCGGGCGCCGGCCATCAACGCCCCCACCTCCGCGGCCGAGGCGGCGCGAACCACTGCCTGCGGCTCGAACAGGTACGGCGAGGCGTCGTGCGCCGCCGCCAGTCTCCGGGGCAGCTCATCGCTGGCCCGGCTCGGATCATCGAGGCGCGAGCGCAGCAGCTCGGCGACCTCGCGGGCGCGGACGCCGGCCGAGGTCGGCGTGGGTACGGCGGTGCTCATGGGCGGTCCTCCCGGGAGGGTGGTCAGTCGGCCACCGGAGACGCGGCGATCAGCAGTCGGTGGGGCGCGGTGCCGGCCGGCGCCGGAAGCCGCAGTGGCTGCCGGCCGGGGGTGATGCTGCCGAGCACGGAGGCGTGCCGCGCGCCGGTGCCCGAGCGCAGGGTGCCGGGCAGTCCGTGCATGGTCAGGTAGCCCAGCAGCGCGAAGGCGAGCGCCTCCTTGGCGTCCGACGCGATGCCCAGGTCGTCGCTGGACGACAGTTGGACGCCCGGCAGCTCGTCGGCGATCATGCGCATCAGCGTCGGGTTGTGTGCGCCGCCGCCGGAGACGACGAGCCTGGTGACGCCGTGGTCGCGGCAGGCGCCGGCCACCGTGACCGCCGTCAGCCGGGTGAGCGTGGCCAACACGTCCTGCGCGTCCGGTGTGGGCGCGTCGGCGAGGGCGGCGAGCAGGTAGGGCTTGTGGAACAGCTCCTTCCCGGTGCTCTTCGGGCCGGGCAGCCGGTAGTACGGCTCGTCGAGCAGCCGGCGCAGCAGGTCCGGGTTCACCTGTCCGGCGGCGGCCCCGCGCCCGTCCCGGTCGTACTCCTCGGTGCCCCCGCTGAAGTGGCGCGCGGCGGCGTCGAGGAGCGCGTTGGCCGGTCCGGTGTCGAAGGCGAGCGGGTCCGCGTCCGGCGCGACGATTGTGATGTTGGCGATTCCGCCGAGGTTCAGCGCGGCCGGGACGCCGGGCAGGCCGCCCAGCAGCAGCGCGTCGAAGAGGGCGACCAGGGGAGCGCCCTGGCCACCGGCGGCCACGTCGCGGCTGCGCAGGTCGGACACGACCGGAAGGCCGGTGGCCTCCGCGATCCAGGCCGGCTGACCCAGCTGGAGGGTGCCCCGAACCGTGCCAGCCTCGACCCAGTGGTGCATGGTCTGCCCGTGCGAGACGACCAGGTCGGCCTGGCCGTCGCACAGCTGGGCGAGGGCCCGCACGCCGGCCTCGGCGAAGGCCTGGCCGATGCCGGTGTCCAGCACGCAGATCGCCTCGGTGCTGGTCGGCGCGGGCGGCAGGGCGGCGGCGATCTGCGTGCGCAGCTCGGCGGGGTACGGGTGGCTGAGCCGGCCCAGCGGGCGCATCCGCACTGTCTCGCCGCTCAGGTCGAACTCGGCAGCGGCGGCTTCGATGCCGTCGTAGGAGGTTCCGGACATCAGGCCGATCACGCGCATCACGTCCTCCTTCACGCTCGGCCGGCGGGCGTCGCCGCCGCGTCGTCGTCGACCTCGTCGCGACGTCCATGGTCGTACGGCGTCTCCGGGGCCGGGTGGAACCGGCTCGACACCGCGCCGACGACGAGGGTGATCAGAACGCCGATCGGGACCAGCCACTGCGCGGCGATGGCGGTGGCGGTGGTGGTCCCCGCCGTCGTCACATCGATCTTGACGTAGCGGACGATGTAGGTCATCACCGCCACTGTGACGAGGAAGGCGATCACCGCGTCGACCTGGTTGGCCCGCTTGACGAGGCGGCCGAGCAGGAAGGCCCCGAGCAGCGCCCCGTAGGTGTAGCCGGCGATGGTCAGACCGGTCAGGTAGACGTTTCCGGTGCTGGAGCTGAACGCGCAGGCGAAGATCGCCATCAGCACCGCCCAGACCAGGGTCATCACCCGGGCGAGTCGGAGCATGGTGTCGTCGGACGGGACCTTGCGGAAGAAGCTGTGGATGAAGTCAGCGACTGTGGAGTTCGACATCGAGTTCAGCGCCGAGGACAGCGAACCCATCGCGGCGCCGAGGATGCCGGCCACCAGCAGACCCGAGATGCCCACCGGCAGGGCGTGCAGGATGAAGCTCGGGTAGAGGTTGTCGCTGCTCGCCAGGCCGAGCTCCTTGAAGGTCTGACCCTTGTTGTACGACCAGAGCAGCGCGCCGACCAGGGAGAAGGCGGCGAACTGGATCACCACGAAGATGCCCGAGGAGATCATCGCCTTCTGGCCCTCGCGCAGCGTGCGGGTGGACAGGATGCGCTGGACGATCAACTGGTCCGACCCGTGGCTGGCCATCGCGAAGATCGCGCCACCGATGATCGCGGTCGGCAGGGCGAACGGGCTGGTGAGCACGTGCGCGAGGGCGAAGTTGGTGTCGAAGAGCTGGAACTTGCCGGCGTCCAGCGCCTGCGAGTAGCCGTCGAAGCCGACGGCGTGGCTGAGCACCGCGATGGCCAGGATCGCCCCGCCGAGGTACAGCCCCATCTGGATGGCATCGGTCCAGATGACCGCCTTGATGCCACCGAGGTAGGTGTAGACGACGGTGATGAGCGTCAGCACGACGATGATGGCCTGATAACCGACATTCAGCCCGAACTCGTCGAGGAGGAGCTTGATGGGGATGGCCGAGGCGAACAGCCGCACGCCCTCGGCGAGCAGCCGGGTGAAGACGAACGTCACCGACGCAAGACCCTGCAGTTTCAGGCCAAACCGCTCACCGAGGTACTGGTAGGCGCTGACGAACCCACCCCGCTTGTAGAGCGGGATGAGCACCGCGGCCACGACGACCCGACCGATCACGTAGCCCAGGGCCAGCTCGACGTTGCCGAAGCCCTGACCGCTGTAGGCGCCGCCGGGAACACTGATCACGGTCAGAACGCTGGTCTCGGTGGCGACCACGGAGAACGAGACGGTCCACCAGGGCAGTCGACCCTCGCCCACGAAGTAGTCCTTGGCGGACTTCTGTTTACCGGACAGGCGTAGTCCGACGAAGGCGATCACCACGAGGTACAGCACGATCACGACGAGGTCGAGTTGACGCACGGCTCGCTCCCAACCAGCGGTTGTCAATAAGTGACGTGGACCCAGGGTAACGCGAAACTTTTTGCCACCGCCCGTCCGGGCTGGTTACGCTGTGGCTTCAGCATGCTGATACGGGGACTGTTCGCAGCTGCGCCCTCGGCCTGGCCGCGGTGGCGGGTCGCGAGGACGCGCTCGACGGCGAGCCGTCGCCGGCCACCGGGCGACCGGAGACCGCCCTCCCCGCCGGCCGGCGACTGCACACCAGCGAGAGGAACGAGCACCCCGTGGACCTCAGCACCCTCGGCACCGAGACCCGCAACGACAAGACCAGCGACCTCGACCGGATGTCTCCCACCGAGTTGCTTCTCGCGATGAACGACGAGGACCGGACCGTCGCCGACGCCGTCCGCCGAGCCGTGCCGGACATCGCGGCCGCCGTCGACGTCATCGTGGCGTCGCTCCGCCAGGGCGGACGGCTGATCTACCTCGGCGCCGGCACCAGCGGCCGGATCGGCATGCTCGACGCCGTCGAGATCCCACCCACCTTCGGTACGACGCCCGACCGGGTCGTCGGTCTGCTCGCCGGCGGGGCACGAGCCTTCGGCGTCGCCGTCGAGGGCGCGGAGGACGACCCGACCCGCGCCGTCGCCGATCTCGACGAGGTCGGCCTGACCGCCCGCGACACGGTGGTCGGCCTCGCCGCCAGCGGCCGTACTCCGTATGTGGTCGGCGGGTTGGATCACGCCCGCGCCCGTGGGGCGGCGACAGTCTCCGTGGCCTGCAACACCGACGCGGTGACCAGCCGGCACGCCGACGTCGCGATCGAGGTGCCCACCGGCCCCGAGGTGCTCACCGGCTCCACCCGGCTCAAGGCCGGCACCGCCGAGAAGCTGGTCTGCAACATGCTCTCGACCGCCACGATGGCCCGGCTCGGCAAGGTCTACGGCAATCTGATGGTGGACATGAACGCCACCAACGAGAAGCTCGTCGACCGGGCGCGGCGGATCGTCGCCGAGGCCGCCGACACCGACCTCGACACCGCCGCGCGGGCGCTCGCCGCGGCGCACGGGCACGCCAAGACGGCCATCGTGCTGCTGTTGGCGAACTGCACCGCCGAGGAGGCCGCAGCCCGGCTGCGCGCCGCCGACGACGACGTCCGGGCGGCCGTCGCGGCCTGACCCAGGGGTTCGCCGGGGCCGTGACCGGGTCGGGGCGAGGGTGAGCGGTGGCTCGTCACCCGGCTCGGGTCAGTCGTCCAGGTCGAACGCGAAGGTGCCCGCCTCGATGCGGTCGATGAGCTGGCTGACATCGTCGGCTTGCCGGATGGCGGTGTCCCACCCGCCGCTGGCGATGTCGACCAGCAGCACCGGGGCGGGGTCAATGCCCAGGTCGAGGACGAGCTGTTCTCTGGAACCGTCACCGCCGATGATTGCGATACCGGGGTGCGCGACGGTGGCCTGGTCCCACGCCTCGTGCAGCTCGAGCATCTCGCGTGGCGAATTGAGCCACACGTGGGCCTGGGTGGTCATCCAGCCCCGCCGGAACCACGACTCGCCTTGCAGGTAGGTGCGCCACGCCTCGGGCAGCGCCCGACCCAGGGCCTCCTCCGCGTCGGTGAACTCCTCGTCGTCGACCGGGCCCCGGTACTCGGCCTCCGCGATGATCGCGCCGACGATGTGGGCGTTGAATTCGTCAAGCTCCTCGGCGGGGACCCAGTACTCCAGCACATCGCGGCCACCGGCCTGCCGCACCTCGTAGCGGTCCAGGTAGGAACGTCGCACCTCGAACCGGGTCACGTAACCGACGCCTTTGGCGGGGACGTTCCACTCGCGGGCGATCTTCGTGGCGTACCAGCGGTTGAGCACGGGGTAGAAGATCGGCTGGTCGGGCAGGCGTGGTGGCCAAGCTCGCCAGCCGGCCGCCGCCACGAGGTCGAGTTCGGCCTGCCCGGTGGGCCGCCACAGCGTGGTCGTGTCGGAGTTGCCGATGGTCTGCTCCCTGTCAGTCCCGTTGATGGCGGCATGATGCCACCATCCGACATTCTGGTGGTACGGGTTTCCAGGGTGGGCGCCGCAGCTCCTGCCGGCGGCGATCGCCGTGCTGTCGGCACGGATTAGCTGTCGGTCAGCTCGCCTAGAGTGCGCCGCATGTACTTCGTCTGCCGGTGGCGCGAGGAATCGCCGTTCAGCGAGCGGGTGGTCACCGTGCCCGACACGACCGTGCTCGACTGGTTCCGTCGGGGCTGGCACCGCGACGACCCCCGAGGGTGTTGATCAGCAGGGGGTCTGGACCAGGAAGCCAGATCGACGAAGCGCCCCGTCCATGGCGGACGGGGCGCTTCGTGGTGTCAGCCGAGCTGTGCGCCCGGAACCGTTCGGTCCTCGTCCGTGTCGACGCCGGGGGAGCTGGCCAGCTCGATCCGGGGGGACCGATCCGGCGGGAGGTGGGCGAAGTCGGCGATGACGACGACATCCACCTCCCCGTCGATCATCGGCTGTTCGACGGTCTCCCACGAGGCCCGCATGATTCCTGCGAACCGGTAGGAGTGTCGACGAAGGTGACTGAGGCAGTTCGCTACGGCGCGCTCCGACGGCTCGATGTCGGCGGGAACCCAGATAACGGCGATTTCCATGATCTTCTCCTGATCAACGTCGTGGACGCGAGTGGGTGATCAGGAGTTGTTGGGGTGGGGGAGGGCCCCGCTCCACGGGACGGCCGGTGGCGCGCATGTCGACGGCGCTGATGGTGAGCCCTGGGCGCAGCGGCGAGGTGGGCGGCGGAGCTTCGGCTGTCGACGTGGGTGGGTCAGCGCCGCCGGAGCCGACGCCGGTCGGTGCCGAGGCGAGCGCCAGCACGAACGCCGGCGGCCCCGGTGCGGGACGGGCGGGCGGGGTCGCTGCCCGGTGACCGTGGTCATCGTCGCCCGCGTCTGCTTCGACGCCCGGCCGACGGACGTGCCGTGGCCGGCGTACCAGGGCATCGTCGCCGGTACACGCGTCGATGGTGCCGGCGACGGGCGCGGGGCGACGTGCGCGCCGGAGGACGCCGAGGCCGACGGCGCGGGTCTGGCCCGGGGCGACGACGATGGGGTACGGGCCGGCCGACGTGGCGGGGCGGGGCGGGGCGGGGCGGTGGAGGGTGGGGCCGACGGCAGCGGCACCGCAACGGTCGACGGCAGCGGCAGCGGGTCGGTCGACGGCGCCGAGCGCCACCGCGCCGAGCGCCACCGGGGGGAGGCTGTGCCTCAGCCGCATCAGACGGAGGCCGCCGGCAGCGGTGTCGCCAGTCCTGCCAGGTCCGGCTCACCGGTGCGGTGCCGCTGGCCGCGCAGTCGCCCCTCGCGCCCTGCCGTTCCCTCCATGTGCGGGTTCTTGCCCCGGGGAACCGAGGGCTAGACCTTCTGTCGATATGTCGGTTGAGCGATGTGGACAGACCGGGAGCGCACCCTGCCGGCTCACACCCGGGCCTCGGTGGGTGTCGGCGGGGCGTCGAGCGGCAGGTCACGCAGCCGGCGGATCGGCGTCGACAGGTAGATGATCGGGGACAGCACGGTGAGCGCCCCGAAGATCAGCAGGGTGGTACGGGCGCCGAGTGGCCCGGCCAGGATGCCGGCAAGCAGACCGCCGACGGGGATGGCACCCCAGGAGACGAACTTGACAGTGGCGATCACCCGGGACAGCAGCTCCGGCGGGCTGGCGAGCATCCGGTACGTGCGAGTGGTCACGCTGAGCACCACTGTGGAGCTGGCGAAGATGAGGTTCCCGACGGCGAACGCGAGGTAGGCGGCGGTGCCGGTGCCCAGCGGGATGATGAGCGCGCCGGCCACACCGACGAAGGCCGCGATGATCAGGCCGCGGGCGGTGCCGAACCGATCGGTGAAGCGAATCGTCAACGCCGCGCCGATGAGCGAGCCGAGGCCGTCGGCGGCAAGCAGCAGCCCGACCATGAACGGCGATGCGTGCAGTTCGCGCACCAGGTAGAACGGGAAGAGGGCCAGCATGGCGCCGTTGACGAAGTTCGTCGCGGTGGCGTCCCACATGGCCGGTCCGATGATCGGGTGTCGGAGCACGAAGTGCCAACCCTCGCGGATCATCGTGACCATCGGTGGCCGCTCGGTCGGTCGCTGCACCCGCCGGGCCGGCAGGGTGCGCAGCAGCATGGCGGAGAGCAGATAGCTGACGGCGTCCACGAACAGCGTCGGCACCGCACCCAGCAGCTGCACCGCGAGACCGCCCAGGGACGGCCCGCCCAGCGCGGTGGCGGCATGCGTGCCGGAGGTGAGGCTGTTGCGGGCCTGCAACTGCGCGGCCGGCACGATCTCCGGCAGGAAGGTCTGGTTCGCCACGTCGAACAGCACGTTGGCGAAGCTCACCACCAGGGCGACAGCTATCAGTTGGGCAACCGTCAGCGTGTCGAGCCACCAGGCCAGCGGGACCGACGCGATGGCGAGGGCCCGGACCAGATCCAGGGCGACCTGCATGCCGCGCAGCGGCACGCGCTGCACGATCACCCCCGCCGGCAAACTGATCAGCAGGTACGCCAGGTAGCCCGCCGCCGTGATCAGTCCCATCTCGAAGGCCGACGCGTCGAGCACGGTCAGCGCGGTGAGCGGGAGCGCCACCGCGCCGACCGCCGAGCCGAGGTGACTTGTCGTGCCGGCTGTCCACCACCGCCAGAACGTAGTAAGTCCCATAATGGAACTCACTATAGGGCGCGCGGGAGACGGCGTCGACCCCGCCGACGCGGGCCCGCTGCCTATCCCGCTCTGCGCACCATTTCGCCGATCCAGACAGGCGCGAACGGAGACGTGCAGCCGGGGGAGGTGGGGTAGTCCTTGAGCACCTCCAGGCGTTCGCCGATGTCGATCGCCCGGGCGCGGTGCGCGGCGTGCGCGATGCCGATCTGCGCCAGGCAATGGTTCATCGCCCACTGCAGGCGATCCGGCGCGTCCTTCATCTCGGTCTCGATCACATCGAGCAGCCCCGGGAGGTCGAGACTCTCGGGCTTCTTCGTCACGCGTTCGGTGGTCAGCGCCCAGCCGGCACTCGCGACCACGGGATTCGGGTCGGCGAACCAGGCCAGCCGCAGCTCTTCGGAGTGCGGGCTCTTCTTCACGACGTAGTTCACGAGCCAGTCGTGCACCTTCGGGGTGCGCGCCTCGCGCACCATGGCGTCCAACTCGTCCCGCCCGAACGCCCTGGGCCGGCAGATCAGGATCGCCAGCAGCCTCGCCGCGGTCTCGCCCGTCGCCCAGAGTTGGCACGCGAGGTCGTGCTGCGTCTTCAGCCGCTTCGCCAACGCCCGAAGCGCGCCGAGGTGCACAGCATGATCGTCGCCGTGTCTGGCGTTCACCTCACGTGCCTTCGGGTCCTCCAATCCGGCCAGCTCGGCCATCACCTCGGCCAGCGCCGTCGTAGCCATCGCAGCCTCCTGCCACATCGGGACCGGACGTTTCACACTCGCGTAACGGGTATCCAGGCGTACCAGTGCGACCGGCGGTGAATAGCTTCACGGAGTGAGGGGGCACCAATCATGCCTGATCCACAGCCCACCATCGTGCTCGTGCACGGCGCGTTCGCCGAGTCGGCGAGCTGGAACGGTGTGCTCGAGCGGCTGGGGGCCGCGTACGACTCGGTGGCTGTCGCGAACCCGCTGCGGAGCGTCGCGGGCGACGCCGCGTACGTGCGGGATGTCGTCCGTTGGATCGGCGGGCCGGTCGTCCTCGTCGGCCACTCGTACGGCGGCATGGTGATCACCCAGGCCGCCGCCGGCGACACCTCGGTGCGGGCCCTCGTGTACGTCAACGCCTTCGCCCCGGACACCGGTGAGTCGGCGATGACGCTGTCCGCGAAGTTCCCCGGCAGCACCCTCGCCGACACGCTGGTCCAGTACCCGGTGTCGACAGGTGGGAACGAGGTGGCGATCGGCCAGGACCAGTACCACGCGCAGTTCTGCGCGGACGCGTCGGACGACATGGCCGCGCTGATGGCCCGGACCCAACGGCCGATCACCGAGGAGGGCCTGGGTGGCAAGCTCACCGGCGACCCCGCCTGGCGATCGCTGCCCAGCTGGTTCGTGTTCGGGGACGCTGACAAGAACATCCCCGCCGAGGTGCACCGCTTCATGGCCGAGCGGGCCAACCCCCGGGGACAGCGCGAGGTCGTCGGCGGCTCGCACGCGATGACGGTGGCCCGGCCGAGCGAGGTCGCCGAGACGATCATCGAGGCGGTCCGGGGCGTGAGCTGACGGTCTGGACGGACAGCTGACGGTGGGCCGACGACGAGAGGTCGCCGGCCCACCCCTGCTGGCTAGCGAACCCGCAGCTGCTGGTGGACCGCCGCGGTCGGGGCGTGGACCGGGTCACCGGAGTAGGCGACGTGCACCGGGTACGTCCCGGAGGGCAGCCCGTCGGTCGGCAGCTCGACGACTGCAGCGCCGTCGCGGAGGGGGACCACCCGGGTAGCGCCGCCGAAGGTGACGGCGACCTCGCCGGTCACCTGCGGAGCCTTCCGGTGCGGAGACTGTGCCCGCACGTCGACAGTCAGCGTGAATGTGCCGCCGCGGACGACCGAGGCGGGCATGGCCTTCGTCTTCACCGCGACTCGTGTCGTGCCCGGAGGTGTCAGGGTGACCTGGGCCGAGCGCGACTTGGTCGGATCGACCACCGACGTCGCCGCGACGGTAAGCAATGACGCGGTCTCCGCGGCGGCGACCGAGAGCAGACCCTCCGCGGAGATGGTGGTGCCGGTGGAGGTCGCTCCCTGGACCGACCAGGTCACCGCCGGGCTCACACCCTCGTTTGTCGTCACCTGGGCGGTGAACTGCCTGGTCCAGTTCCAGCCCTTCGTCAGGTTCACCGTCGCGGGCGTCACCGACACGGAGTCGACCCCCGACCAGAGGTGGTCCCGGGCGAAGATCGTGAACAGCTGGCCCGCCGTCATCCCGTCGTGCGCTCCGGGGACCTGGGTCGTCGCGGCGGCGTACCCCCGGGCCCGGAAGTTGTCCGCAATGGCGTTCTGGGCGTTGAGATTGCCCTCGAAGACGCCGTTGCCGAGGAAGACGGAGAGGTCGTCGTCCCCGACAGCGCTCGCGATGGTGTCGTAGTCCTGGGCTGTGAGGGACGGATTGCCGGAGAAGTGTCCGTAGAACGCGAAGGTGGTCGGGTAGTTCTTGATGACGACGCCGCCGGTCATCCCGCCGTAGGAGAAACCGGCGTAGGCGCGCCCCGAGCGCTCGGTCGAGACGTTGTAGCTGCGCTCGATGAGGGGAAGGATCGTCTGGACCAGGTTGTTGGCCGCGTTGGTCTGGTTGTAGGAGGCGAAGCCGAGGCTGGTGCCCGTGAAGTGGTTGCCCATGGTGACGACCACGGTGGGCTCGATCTCGCCCCTGGCGGTCATGTTGTCCAGGATGTTCGGGACGTTCGCCGGGACCATGAAGTCGGTCTCGTCGCCGAAGATGCCGTGGGCGAGGTACGCGATTTTGTACGGCTCCGCGCGGTTGGGGTCGTAGTTGGCCGGCAGGTAGACGCCGAGGTAGTGGCCGCTGTCACCCAGGATCGTGGTGTACGGGACATACTGGACGGTGCCCCGCTTCGCGCGGTCGGCCACCGGCAACTCGTAGGCCGCACGCGCCTTCAGCACCGGGTCGTTCTGCTTCTTGGCGTACGGCACGTACACGGCATCGAGGACGTCGTTGTTCCTGACCCGGAACGACGACTCGCCCGGCGGCCGAGGGTTCGTCGAGGCGGGATCCCAGATGCGCTTGTTCTCCCAGCCCTGGGTCGGGTCCCAGACGCGGTACCAGTAGCTGAGACCTCCGGCGTGCAGCGGGACCGAAACCGACCAGTTCCCCTTCGGGTCCCTCGTCATGTCCCGGAGAAACTCGGTTCCTCCGGCGTGGTAGCGCCCCGGCTGCCACTCTTCCGGCTGGTAGCGGGTGGCCGCCCCGGTGTCGACGTCGAGCAGGGTCAGGTCCCCGGCAAGGCGGACCTGGGTGGCGTGGGGATTGCGGTAGACGAACGTGACGGTGTATCCGGTCGGTGAGTTGCGGTCCGCCTTCACTGTCGCGCCCTGCGCGAGCGCGGGCCTGCCGGCGGCGGCCGGTGCGGGGACCACGGCCCCCGCACCGAGTGCCGTGAACGTGAGGATCGTGATCGCAAGCCGGAGCCTGCGTCTTCCGGTCGTTTCCCTCATGCGCGAAGACTCCTTTGTGGTGGTGGCTCGTCGCGGTCTGGTTCGTACTGGGAGTCGAGGGCTCCGGTGGCAGCTAAATCGAATTAGCATCGGGAGTGTGGCTGGGTGCCCCTTTCGATGTCAAGGGTCTCCACGGTCGGGCTGATGCCCGCCTCGTTGGGTTCGCCACCTGCGGCCCTCGGGTTTTCCCAGCTGGCCGCCGATTCGATGGCAGGGTGATGGCCATGGACAGGAAGCACGTCGAGGATTGGCTTGCCGCCTACGAGCGGCTCTGGCGGACCCCGGGAACGGACGCGCTGGCCACGCTCTTCACCGAGGACGCGAGCTATCAGCAGGGGCCGTACTGGACGCCCGTCGTCGGCCTGCCGGCCATCGCCCGGATGTGGGAGAAGCAGCGCAAGGGCCCCGACGAGGTGTTCCAGCTGACCACGGAGATCGTCGCGGTCGAGGGGGACACCGCCGTGTCGCGCCAGGAGGTCCGCTACGGCGACCCGGTCGACCAGGAGTACCGCGACCTGTGGGTCATGCGGTTCGCCGACGACGGGCGGTGCCGGTCGTTCGAGGAGTGGCCGTTCTGGCCGGGACAGCAGCCGGCCGACCCGCCGGACGGCTCCTGACCGCGACGGGTTGCGACGGGTTGCGGCGGCGACGCCCCAGCTGCCGGGTAGGAGACCGGACCGACACGTCGTCGGGCCACTCGCGCTACTACCGTGAGCTGGGGCGTCACCGTGACGCGACGTCGACGCGTCAGGCCGGGGCAGCCGGGCAGCTCGCGCCGACCGGCGGTGTGGTTCTGGTGATGAGGTACCGCTCCACCTGGGAACGGGTGCACTCGGTCCGTGGGTAGCTGGCGTGGCCGGACCCCTCGTAGGTGACGAGGTGGCCCCGGCTGCCGAGCTGGCGCACCACCCGCTGGGCCCCGTCGTACGGGGTGGCCGGGTCGTACCGCCCGTTTAGCACCAGCAGCGGCGCGCTCGTCCGTACCCGCAGCTGATGTTGCGGGTTGTTCGCCGTCCAGCCCAGGCAGATCGCGGCGAAGCGGACGGCCAACGGGGAGGCCCGCAGGTGCGGTGCCGCGGCGCGGGACAGTTCCAGATATTGGTTCCACTCGGCAAACTCGTCGACCGGCAGTGACCAGTCCTGGCAGAACGCCGGTAGCGCGTACTCGGTCAGGTCCGTGTCGGGGTCGACCGGCACCATCGGAGAGGCGAGTGAGGCGGGCTCGCCCCGCTCCAGCGCCAGCAGCATGTTCGCGAGATCGGCCCAGGTCGCGTCGAAGAAGTTGACGAATGTCGCGAACCCGAGCTCGAACCAGCTCAGCCTGGCGCCGGTGCCTGCGTCGACAAGCGTGCCGGCATCGGCGCGGCGCATCAGTCGGTCGTAGAGCGCCGGCACGTCACGTCCGTGCAGCGCGCAGCGAGGGCTCCGCTCGCACCAGGTCACGAACTCGTGGAACAGCGCCTCGTTACTGGCCGCCCCGCTGCGGAAGTACTCCCTGACGCCCTGGCTGTGGTCCATCACGCTGTCCATGACCAGTGCGCGGACGCGGTCGGGAAACAATTCGGCGTAGGACTGCCCGATCAGTGTGCCGTAGGACCACTGGTAGAAGCTCAGCTGTCGCTCACCGAGTGCGGCCCGGATGGCGTCGGTGTCGCGCGCGACGCTGACACTGTCCAGGTGGTCGAACAGTGGGCCGCTGTGAGCGCGGCAGTCGTCGCGCAACTGGCGGTTGTAGGCGCGCAGCCGCTCGTACTCGGCCGCGTCGGCCGGTGTCAGGGAGGGGTGCCGGGCCAGCAACGCCGATGAGCAGCGCACCGGTGCGCTACGGACCGTGCCTCGGGGATCGAAGCCGACGATGTCGAAGCGGCGCAGCACGTCCGGCCCGAGCTGACTCTCGGCCGTCAGCGCCACGTCCACCCCGGACAGGCCGGGACCGCCGGGGTTGAAGACCAGGACCCCGATGCGGGCGGCCAGGTCGGTGGCGGGACGCCGGGCCAGGGCCAGCTGGAAGGTCTCCCCGCCCGGTCGGGCCCAGTCGACCGGGAGGCGCAGGGTGCCGCACCGCGTGCCCGGATCGTCCGGCTGTTCCGCGCACGCCTGCCAGTCGATCCGACCGTTCCAGTCGCCCGTGGTGTCCGCGGTGACCGGCCCGTTACCGCCGGCCGTGGTCGGCGTGGTGCCCGCGAGCGACGGTGGGGCGTTGAGCGAGAGGGTGACGAGGACCGCGACGACGGCCGAGAGGCTGCCGAGGAGCCGCCGGTGTCGACGGGCGACCCCGCGGGGATGCCAGAAGGTGGTTCTCTTCGTGGTCAACATTCGTCCAGCCTGCCGACGCCCGGTCCACGTCGGATCCATGCCGGTCCGCAGACGGCTGGCGCAGGGCATTCATCGGTAAGCCGCAAGCCGCTCGGACAGCACCGCGGCCTGCGGATGACCGAGCCGGTCGAGGATCGCCAACGCCTGTCGCCACAGGTCGACCGAGGTGTCGTGGTCGCCCACCGCCTGATGGGTGTCGCCGAGGCGGACGAGTGTGTCAGCCCTTCCGCACTGGTCCTGGACGTCGGAATAGAGCGCCAGAGCGCGCCGGTAGCAGTCCGCCGCGCTCGGGTGTTTCCCGAGGCCGTGATAGGCGAATCCGAGGCTGTCCCAGGTGTGGGCCGCGCCGAGCCGGTCCTCGGCCTCCTCGTAGAGCACGAGCGCCCGCTCGCAGTAGGTGATGGCGCTGGCGTGCTCGTCCAGCCGCGCGTGGCTCCAGCCGAGCGCGTTGAGCGCTGCCGCCTCGCCGAGCCGGTCGTCGCTGCTGCTGGCCAACGTCAGCGCCTGCATGGCGTGCGGCAGCGCCGCCCCGGCGTCGCCCTCGATGTCGCAGAGCCAGGCGAGGTGCAGGTGCGCGCTGGCCTGCCCCGGGCGGTCGCCGGCCTGGTCGTAAAGTGCCATCGCCCGCCGAAGGTGATGGTGGGCCGCACCGAACCGGCGATGCTGGATGTGCGCCAGCGCCAGGTCCCGGTGTGCCAGCGCCTCGGCCCGCGGATCACCGCGACGCTGCGCGACAGTGATCGCGGTGGCCTGTACGGCGGCCAGGTCGTGCCACTGTGACAGCCTGCTGATCAGGGGAGTGAGGGCCTGGGCGAGTTGCCCGGCACGGTCGTCGAAACGGTGCGTGACCGCGTCGTCGACGGCGGCCAGCAGCACCCGCTGTTCGATGGTGAACCAGGCCAGCGCGGCCCGGTGGTCGGCGAACGCCTCCGGCGGCCCATCGGCGGGCAGCTGCGGCGGATCGAGCGGCTGCCAACCGGTGTCGACAAGCCTCGCCGCGGCACTGGCGACGCGCAGGTAGTGGTCGAGCACGCGCCTCCGGACGGCCCTGTGGTCGGCCGGGCCGTCGAGCGCGTACGCCAGCTCCTCCCCGTACGCCCGGAGCAGATCGTGACAACGGAAGCGGTTGGGGGACCCCTCAACCAGCAGGTTCGCCCGGGTCAACTCGTCGAGTACCGGCCGGATCACGTGCGGCGGCGCCCCGGCGAGGCTGGCCGCCGCCGACGCGCCGACGTCGGCGGCGGGGTGCAGGCTGATCTGCCGAAACAGCCGGGCCGCGTCCGCGCTGAGCAGTTGGTACGACCAGGACAGCACCGTCCGTACGTCGGTGGCGGCATCGTCGGTGGCCAGGGCGGCGAGCCCGCCCCGACTCGCCGCCAGGTCGTCGGCGATGGCCTGGAGCGGAAACGTGGGCCGGGCGGCAGCTCGCGCGGCCACGATGGCCAGGGCCAGGGGCAACCGCGCGGTACGGCTGATCAGCTCGTCCACCGCTGCCGGCTGGGCGGCGGCTCGCTGCGCACCCAGCCGGCGTACCAGCAGCTGGCGCGCTTCGTCGTCGCTGGGCAGGTCCAGCGCGAGGGGATGGGCGCCCTCGGCGGCGATCAGGCCGGGCAGTGTGTGGCGACTCGTCACGATCACAGCGCAGCGGGTCGACCCCGGCAGCAGCGGCCGCACCTGTTCCGCGTCGCGGGCGTTGTCGAGCAGTACGAGCAGCCGTCGGTCCGCGGTCAGGCTGCGGAACAGGCCGAACTGGGCCACCGGCTCGGCGGGGATCTCCAGGGGTTTCACGCCCAGGGCGGGCAGGAGCGAGCGGACGACGACTGCCGATGGTGACGCCTCCTGCGTCGCGGCGCCGAATCCACCCAGGTCGACGTGGAGCTGCCCGTCGGGGAAGTGATGCAGGTTGTCGTGCGCCCAGCGCAACGCCAGCCAGCTCTTTCCGACGCCGCCCGTGCCGGTGATGACGACGGTGCCGGCCGAGCCGGGGTCACCGAGCAGGTGTGTGGTGAGCCGGGCCAGCTCAGCGGTCCGGCCGGCGAACAGGGCCGGTGGGGCCGGCAGCTCCCGCGGGACCACCCGCGGTGGGCATTGGTCCGGTGGCTGCGCCTCGGATGTCAGCAGCTCCCGCTCGGCCCGCAGGATGCGGGTGTGCAGGAGTTGGAGATCGGGACCGGGCTCGACTCCCACCTCGTCAGCGAGGAGCTGGCGTAGCTGCCGGTAGGTCGCGAGCGCGTCGGCGCGTCGGCCCGCCCGCGCCAGGGCCACCATCAGTTGCCCCCATGGGCGTTCGCGCAGCGGATCGTCGTCGACCTGGGTCCGGAGCGGTTCGATCAGCTCGTGATGGCGGCCGGCGCGCAGCTGGAGGTCCACGACCTCTTCCACCAGGCTCGACCGTTGCTCCTGGAGCCGCGCTCGGACGGAGAGCAGCACCCCCCACCCGGGGAGGCCCGCGAACGGCTCCCCCCGCCAGAGCGCCAACGCGGCCTCGAACGCCTCCTGGGCAGCTGACCAGTGACCCTGCCGGAGGGCGGAATACCCGCGCTGGGCCAGGTCGTCGAAGGCCACGCTGTCCATCGTCTGCGCGTCGAGGTCGAGGTGGTAGCCGGTGGGTCCGGCGAGGATGGCGGGGTCGGGGAAGCCCGGCGACCGCAACGCCCGGCGCAGAGCCCAGACATAGGTCTTCACGTTGCCGGCTGCCGTCTTCGGGGGACGCCCGTGCCACAGCTCGTCGACGAGTTGGTCGATGGACCACCCGGTGCCCGGCTGCGACATCAGGACGGCCAGGAGGCGCACCTGCATCGGCGTGCCGAGAGCCAGCCGTTCCCCGCAGGCCGACCGCACCTCGACCGGTCCGAGGAGTTGGTACCGCATCGATGCCAGCGCCCCCGCGGGGTCCATCGCCTCATCGTAGGGGCCTGGCCCATCCTGTTTCATCGGCTGGACGGCCGCGGCCCGTGCCCGTGTCCCGGTGGTGTGCTCCGTCACGGAGCTGGGCATGGTCAGGACGTTGGGGTGCCCCGAGGCGGCTGCTACAGTCGAGATCGTTGCGGTCGCAAATTTATCAGCGGCAACTACTTTGGGAAGGATGCCTCCGATGACCAAGCTCTCCGTCATCTACTACTCGTCCACCGGTACCCTCCACGCCATGGCCAAGCGCCTCGCCGAGGCCGGCGAGAAGGCTGGCGCCGAGGTGCGGCTGCGTCAGGTTCCGGAGCTCGCCCCGGCAGAGGCCATCGCCTCCAACGCCGCCTGGAGCCAGCACTTCGACGCCACGAAGAACGAGCCGAAGGCCACCGCCGACGACGTCGTCTGGGCGGACGCGGTGCTGTTCGGCACGCCCACCCGTTACGGCAACGTCGCCAGCCAGCTCAAGCAGTTCATCGACACCCTCGGCCCGCAGTGGGCGCAGGGGCTGCTCGCTGACAAGGTGTACGCCGGCTTCACCGCATCGATGACCGCGCACGGCGGCCAGGAGTCGACCCTTCTCGCGCTCTACAACACCGTCCACCACTTCGGCGGCCTGGTCGTCGCCCCGGGCTACACCGACCCGCTGAAGTTCGCCGACGGCAACCCCTACGGCGTCTCGCACGTCACCGGCGGGAGCAACGACGCCCCGCTGGGCGACGCGCAGTTCGCTGCCCTCGACCACATGGCCGAGCGGGTCGTCAAGATTGCCGGGAAGCTCAGCGCCTGAGCGCTGCCGCCGTGCCGGACGCCCGCGTCGACGCGGGTGCTCAGCTGGGCGAGGGCCGGTCTCCCGCGACGGGAGGCCGGCCCTCGGCGCGCCCTCACACTGCGATCGCCGCGATGGCGGCAAGCGGCCGATGCTCGTCGGTGCCGGGCCGCCGGCGGCGTTCGACCTCCCGGAAACCAGCCCGGGCGAGTCGCTCCGAGATCTCGTCGGGCGGCCAGCGGTAGGCGGTCATGACCTTGTGGTCGAAGGCCCCGACCTCCTCGGCGTCGAAGACGCCCAGGACCAACCGTCCGGCCGGGACCAGCACCCGCCGGAACTCCTTGAGTACGTCGTCGAGCTCCGGTGGCGGAAGATGAATCAACGAATACCAGGCCAGGATGCCGTCGATGGAGCCGTCGGCGACGTCGAGGCGTTCCATCGAACCGAGTTGGAACTCGACGCCCGGGTGGGCCGCCCGTGCATGGGCGATGAACTCGGGGACCAGATCCATCCCCATTGCGTCGACGCCCAGCTCACGAAGGTAACCGGTGAGGTGGCCGGGCCCGCAGCCCAGATCGAGCACCCGGCCGGGCCGGCTCGCCAGGTGTCGCCCGATGAGGGCGAAGTCGTCGGCGTCCACCTGCTGGCCGGTGCCGAAGAGCTCGATGTAGAGGTCCGCGACGGACGTGTAAGCCTGCCGTACCGTGTCCGTTTCCATCGCGGCACTATACGGGTCACCAGACCTTGCTCAAACCTCCTACCGTGACGGCCATGACACGTCGAGCCGCACTGGCCGGCATTTCTGCGTGCCTGCTCCTGCTGGGTTGCTCCGTCGGCGCGCCGACGGAGAACGAACCCAAACCTCAATCCGCCCCGGTGTCGACCGCCAGCGCCGATGCCACCACGACGGCGGAGGCGGTCGGCCTGCTGCGGGCGGGCACGGCGTTCGTCAATCAGACGAGCTATCGCAGCGACGTCGACATCGCCAGCCAGATCACGTCGCTGTCGCACACCGACAACGCCAACAAACGCCTGAACGCACGGGTTTCGGCCCCGGCTGGGGTCATCGAGATCCGGATGATCGACGATGACGTCTACCTGAAGACCGGTCTGTTCCGCGGCGTCGGCGACGTTTGGATGGTCCTCGACCCGGCCCGGGTGCCGTCGGACTTCGCCCTGAGCTTCGCGCCGGGCAAGAACGACTCCGGCGGCTCCGGCCGCCTCATCGACGCGATCGTCACCGCACAAGCCGACGGCCCCGAGATCTCCGGGACGATCGACGCGACCCGGATCGGCGCAGGTAACGGGATCAGCTTCCGCCCCGGTCCCGGTGGTGTCTTCCCGGACAGCGCGCGCCGGCACGCGTTCCGGGCGACGCTGGACACCGAGGGCCGGCTGGTCAGCTTCCTGATGCCGGAGGCCAGTGGGCTGCCGAACGCGTCCCTGCGCTACAGCGACTTCGGTACGACAGTCACTGTCGCTCGGCCGTCCGGAGCGGTCGCCGCCCCCGGCGCCCTCTACCCCCAGCTCGGCATGGGTGGGGGCAGTTAGCGGCGGTGGACTTGCCCTCTGCGGCTAATGCGATTAGCCTCTAGCTAATCGCATTAGCTTCCTTGGAGGACGTCGTGATCGAACACCTCGGCATTGCCGGCAACACCATCGCCTACGAGGTGACCGGGCAGGGCCCACTTGTCGTGCTGGCGCACGGCATGGGCGACAGCAGGCACTCCTACCGGTTCGTCGCGCCGGCCCTGGCCGCGGCCGGATACCGGGTCGCCAACGTCGACATCCGCGGCTGCGGCGACTCCAGCCTCGGCTGGGACGGCTACAGCCGCACCGACATCGCGAGCGATCTCGTCGCCGCCGTGCGCCACCTCGGCGGTCCGGCCGTGATCATCGGCCAGTCGATCAGCGGCGGTGCCGCGACCATCGCCGCCGCCAACGCGCCCGAGCTGATCGTCGGCGTCGTCGAGCTGGCGCCATTCACCCGCGCACAGTCCTTCGACCTCGGCGGGTTGGTGCGGGTGAAGCGGTTCCGAGCCGGCTACCTCCAGTTGGCGCAGGTGCTCGTGCGGGGCAGCCAGGCGAACTGGCGCAAGTATCTGGACGTGGCGATTCCCACCAAGCCCGCCGACTGGCACGACGAGCTGGCGCGCATCGAGGCCAAGATGAGTGAGCCCGGCCGGATGAAGGTCCTCCAGGCCATGGCCAAGACCAGCCCGGACGACGCCGGCCGGCAGCTGCCCAACGTGACCTGCCCGGTCCTGGTGATCCAGGGCAGCGCCGATCCCGACTGGGCCGACCCGCGGGCCGAGGGCGAACGCATCGTCGCCGACCTGCCACGAGGGCTCGGCGAGCTGGCTGTCATCGAGGGGGCGGGCCACTACGCGCACGTCCAGACGCCCGACAAGGTCCTCGCCCTCGCCCTGCCCTTCCTCACCCGGACGCTGACCAATGCCTAAGGCCCGGCTCACCCCGGCATCGGTCACCGAGGCCGCAGCCGCGCTGGTCGACGAGGTCGGCTTCGACAACCTCAGCATGGGCCTGCTCGCCGAACGGCTCGGGATCAAGACCCCCTCGCTCTACAAGCACGTCACCAGCCAGGCCGATCTGGCGCACCGGATCGCCATCCTGGCCATGACCGAGGCCGGCGACACCATCCGCGACGCCATTCAGGGCCGGTCCGGCGGCGATGCCCTCGCCGCCGGCGCGCAGGCGATGCGGGCCTACGTGCGGGAACACCCCGGCCGGTACACGGCCGCCAACGCCACCCGCCCGACCGGCCCCGACGATCCGTTCATCCCGGCCAGCGAGCGGGTGCTCGCCTCCTGGGCGGCAATGCTGAGCGGGTACGGGCTGGACCCCGGCCAGGAGATCCACGCCATGCGGACGCTGCGCAGCGTCCTGCACGGGTTCGCGACCCTGGAGGCGGCCGGTGGGTTCCAAATCGACGCGTCCGTCGACGACAGTTTCGACTGGTTGATCAAATTCATCGATCAGGGCCTTCGCGTCGGCGCCAACAGCGCCGTCGCCCGCTGAACCCGGGGCCACCTCCCCGATCCTCCATTGAGGATGACGTACGTGAAAGTCGTGCGCAGACACCGGCGGTGCGTCGGCCGACGCACGGGTCGCCTGATCGTGTCGCCGTCGTGCGACGATTTCCCACGTGGCAGAGACTGCGGCGACGCTGACCGAGATCCGCGCTCGGATCGACGAGCTGGATCGGGACCTGGTCGGGCTGCTCGCCCGGCGGGAGGCGCTGGTCCGGCAGGCCGCGCCGCTCAAGAGCGACGGCCAGGCGGTCCGTGCGCCAGACCGGGTGGCGCAGGTGGTGGCCCGGGCCCGCACGTTGGCCGTCGAGGCCGGCGCCGATCCGGACCTGATCGAACGGATCTACCGGGGCATGATCCAGGCCTTCATCGACATGGAGACCGACGAGCATCACCGCATCACCGGCGGGTCGGCGCCGGGGACGCGGTGATCGCCCGGGACGTGCCCGGTCAGGTCGCGGAGCGGCTCTCACCGTTTGGGCTCGCCACCGAGGGCGGCGCGTAGCCGAGCTCGTACGAGATCTTGTTGGCGGTCTCAAGGAGCAGCGGAAGGTTGCTCTTGAGCTGGTCGAGGCTTGCGATGACCTCGATCGCCGTGATCGAGGCGGCGGCGATGACCTGCCCCCGCGAATCCCTGATCGGCGCGGCCACGCACATCACGTAGGCGTCGTGCTCGCCGTTGTCCACGGCCCAGCCGCAGTCGTGGATGCGGGCAAGCTCGGCTTCCAGGGCGTCGTGGTCGGTGAATGTGGTGTCGGTGAATCTCTCGAAGACGACGTGGGAGAGCAGGCGGTCGCGTTCCTGCCGGGGAAGGTAGGCCAGGATCGTCTTGCCCACGGCGCTCGCGTAGATGGACACCGCGCGTCCGACCCGCGACGGCAGCTTGACGGCGTCGAACGCCGGACTGTCCACCTTGTCGATATAGATGATCTCGTCGCCGGTCAGTTGCGCCAGGTGTACGGTATGGCCGGTCTCGCGTTGCAGCGCACGCAGGTGTGCGGCGGCGGGCTGGCGGAGGTCCATCGAGCCGAGCGCGAGTTCGGACAACTCGATCAGGCCGCTGCCGAGCACGTAGGTGCCCGCGCCGGTCCGGCGGACGAAGCGCGCGGACTCCAGTGTCTGCAGGATGCGCAGGGCTGTGGACTTGTGGACGCCGAGCACGTCCGCAGCCTCCGTAAGGGACAGCGGGTGCTCCGCGGATCGACGAATGAGGTCGATCGCGCGGCGAATCGATTGCGCCAAGGCTGTGTCTCCCCTCGCGCGACGGGAAGCGCCGTCGCTGTCATTGCATATTATGCAATATAGATGACGCGATGCGCAATCGCCACTTGACACCGTTGCACATGACGCTACGATCGTTGCAATTTCATCGGCTTGACGTCAATTCGTAACAGTGGAGTAACGATGGGTAATAAGCGCGCTCATTTCGGCATCGCCCGGGCGACATTTGCCCTCGGCCTGGTCGCCACCCTCCTCACCGGCTGCGGCTCGGACGGCGATTCCGGCGACGGCGTCACCAAACTGACCTTCGCCGCCTCGACCTTCGGCGACCCCGGCCGCGGGCCCCTGTTGACGAAGTGGCTCGACGAGTTCAATCAGAGCCAAACCAAGATCCAGGTCTCGGCCGCCGCGGTGCCGTACCCGACCTTCGGCCAGACCGTGCTCACGCAGATGGGCAGCGGCAAGGGCCCCGACCTGGTCCGCTTCGACATGCCCGAGTTCGAGGCCGCCTCGGACGCCGGCCTCGTCGCGCCGCTGGACAAGCTCGTCGACGCCAGCAAGTACGACCTGCTCAAGCAGCCGGACCAGTTCATGGTCCACGACGGCGTCCGGCACGGCGTCATCTTCGAAGCGTCCAACTACGCGATGTTCTACAACGCGGACCTGATCCCGACGCCGCCGACCACCTACGAGCAGTTCACCTCCACTGCCAAGTCGCTGACCAAGGGTGACGTCTTCGGGCTGGCGTTCCGCCAGACGGAGGCCGAGGAGGCCGGTGTCTGGCAGGACATCTTCAACTACGTCTACGGCTTCGGCGGAGCGTGGTCCGACGGGAAGAACCTGACGATCAACTCGCCCGAGAACCTCAAGGGCCTGCAGGCGTTCAAGGACCTGTACGACGCGAACGTGATCCCACGCGGAGCGGACGCGGCGACGTTCCGGCGGATGTTCGCCGAGGGCAAGGTCGGGATGGAGCTCAACAACGGCGGCTACGTGACCGCCACCCGCGGCCAGAACGCGAAGCTGAACTTCAACGTCGCGCCCATCCCGTTCCCGGTCCGCAAGCAGGGCGCGATCCTCGCACCAATCGTGATCAACGAGGCGAGTGAGGGCAAGGACGAGGCCGGCACCTTCATCAAGTGGGCGCTCGAGCCGCAGAACCAGGTCAAGCTGCAGGAGATTCTCGGCGCGAGCAGCGTCGCCACCGCCACGCAGCGCAGCGCGGAGAAGCTCAAGGAGACCCCGTTCCTGACCGTCTTCGACGGGCTCACCGAGACCAGCCTGCCGCAGATCGTGCTGGGCTTCGAGGCCAAGACGCCGGACATCCGCAAGGTGGTCGTGCAGAACGTGGTCGCGGCACTGCAGGGCAAGGCCGACCTCAAGTCGGCACTGGATCGCGCCCAGCAACAGGCGACCGAACTGGTCCGCTGACCGCTCGACACAGCGACGCTGCCGGCGCGACGATCCGTGCGCCGGCAGCGTCCTTCCCCCAGAAGGATCGAACCCGATGACTGTGGTCGAGCAGACCGGAGCACCAGAGACAACACCCCAAGGCCGGCCCCGGCGTCGGCCCAGCCCGCTGGGTAGCAAGTGGACGCCGTACCTGTTCCTGGCACCCGCCGCCCTGTTCATCCTCGTCTTCCAGGCGGTACCCCTCGTCCAGGAGATCTACCTCAGCTTCACCAGGACGAGGCTGCTCAACCCCACCCGCAGTGAGTGGGTCGGGCTCGAGAACTTCAACGAGATCTTCGGCGACCCCGAGTTCCGCCGCACCCTGCTGATCACCGTCGTCTACGTGATCACCTGTGTCGTGGTCGCGATCGGCGCCGGGCTCGTCGTCGCGCTTTTGCTGAACAGGAAGTTTCGAGGCCGGGGCGTGGCACGGGCGCTGGTGACAGTGCCTTGGGCCGCCCCGGGCATCGCCGTCGCGCTCATCGCCACCTGGATGCTCAACGCGCAGTACGGCATCGTGAACCGCTTCCTCGACGCCGTGGGACTCGGTGTGCCCGGCGGCGCCATCCTGGACAGCCCGCGCTACGCGCTCCCGGCGGTGCTCGCCACGACCATCTGGCAACTGTTCCCGTTCACGTCAGTGGTGCTGCTCTCCGCCCTGCAGTCCGTTCCGCAGGACCTCAACGAGGCCGCGACCGTCGACGGCGCGGGACGATGGGCCACCTTCCGCGCCGTCACCTGGCAGGTCATCAAACCGACAGTGGGTCTGCTGGCCCTGCTGATGACGATCTGGTCGCTGCGGCGGTTCGAGCTGATCTGGCTGATGACCAAGGGCGGGCCGGTCGGTGCCACCGAGACGCTCGTCATCGACCTCTACTCGCAGGCGTTCGACTCGAAGGAACTCGGATCGGCGGCGGCCATCGGAATGGTCGGCGTCGTCATCTCACTCATCGTCATCATCGGCAGCCGCCTGGTCGCCCGTGCCGTGGAGAAGGGGGACGTCCGATGAGGCGGTTCCGTTTCGGTGTCACCGCACGGATCGTCGCCGTGCTCGTCGTGCTGGGCATCGCGGTGTTCCCGCTGTACTGGATGTTCGTCACGGCGCTGTCCAGCAACAGCGACCTCTTCGCCGATCGGCCCCGGCTCACGCCCGACCTCGGCCAGTTCGGGGTCTTCGTGGACGCGCTCGCCGAGGGCAAGGCGGCCGGTTGGCTGCTCAACAGCCTGATCATCGCCGTCGGCACGATGGTCCTCTCCGTGGGCCTGGGCATCCCGCTCGGTTACGCGCTGTCCCGGTTCTCGTTCGGGGGCAAGGCCGTGCTGACCGTCGTGCTGCTGTTCACGCAGATGCTTCCCGAGGCGCTCATGGTCGTCCCGCTGTTCGCGCTGTTCCGCCGTTTCGAACTGCTCGACTCGCTGACCGGCCTCGTCCTGGTGAACTCCGCCTTCGTCCTGCCGATCGTCGCGCTGATCCTCAAGGGCGCCATCGACGGCATCCCGAAGGAGTTGGAGGAAGCCGCGCGCGCCGACGGCGCCCGGCCCTTCACCACCCTGACCCGCATCAACGTGCCGCTCATCGCGCCGTCGATCGCGGCCACCGCTGTCATCGCCTTCTTCCACGCCTGGAACGAGTACGTGTTCGCGGTGACGTTCATCTTCAACCCCGATCTGCAACCCGCCTCCGTCGGCATCGCGAACTTCATCGGTGAGCTGGGTACCCCGATCCAGACGGTGATGGCTGTCGCCTTCCTGTTCACGCTGCCTGCCGTCGCCTTCTACCTGTTGGTGCAGAAGTACGTGGTGTCGGGCATGACCGCCGGTGCGGTGAAGGGTTGAGCCGAAAGATGAAGATCGTCTCTGTCGACACACTTGTCGTCGACTTCTACCGCACGAACCTCGTCATCGTGCGCGTCCACACCGACGAGGGGATCGTCGGGCTCGGCGAGGCCACCCTGGAGGGCAAGGAACGCGCCGTCCAGGGTGCCATCGCCGAGCTGGCCGAGGCGGTGGTGGGCCTGGATCCCACCAGCATCTCGAAGATCCTCTACGAGACCGCGCGGGACTGGTACTGGCGCGGCGGCCCGGTCGTCATGACGGCGTTGAGCTCGCTGGAGATGGCCCTGTGGGACATCTCGGCGCGCGAGCTCGGCGTGCCGGTCTCCCGGCTGCTCGGCGGTGCGACCCGGGACCGGGTCCGGGCGTACGCGAACGGTTGGTTCTCCGGCGCCGTCACACCTGAGGACTACGCGGCCGCCGCGCGCCGAACGGTGGAGTCCGGTTTCCGGGGCCTCAAGTGGGACCCGTTCGAGAACTACGACCTCACCATCACCACCGCGCAGTTGGACCGGGTGCTCGCCCAGATCGACGCCGTCCGCGGGGCGGTGGGCCGCGAGGTGGAGCTGTTCGTCGAGGGGCACGGCCGCTTCGACGTCCGCCACGCCGTCAAGGTGGCGAAGGAGATCGCCCAGTTCGACCCGGTGTGGTTCGAGGAGCCCTGCCCACCGGACAACCTCGACGCGCTCGTCGACATCCGTCGCGCGTCGCCGGTGCCGATCGCTGCGGGGGAGCGGTGGTACGGCCGGCAGGGCTTCGCGCCGGCGCTGGCCCGCCAGGCGGTCGACTTCGTCCAGCCCGACGTAACGCACGCCGGCGGCATCGCCGAGCTGGCCTTCATCTCCACGCTCGCCGCGACCAGCTACGTGGGCTTCGCGCCGCACAACCCGAGCGGTCCGCTCAGCACTGCCGCGACGCTGCAACTCGGGGCGACGCTGCCCAACTTCCGCTACCTGGAGATCATGGCGACCGACGTGCCGTGGCGTCCCGAGATCACCAACGAGCGGCTGGTGCTGACCGACGACGGCGACATCCTCATCCCCACCGGGATCGGCCTGGGCATCGAGGTGGATCTCGCCGCGATCGAGCAGCACCCGTTCACACCGCACCCGCTGCGGATGTTCCAGGACACCGTCTTCGACATCCGTCCCCGCGACGAGCGGTCCTTCTTCAACCTGGAGAGCGACTCATGACCGTGCCACGGCCCCGAGGGCTGGCCGCGGACGCGGACTGGGTCGGTACCGCCGCCGAGGCGTTGCCGGACGACGCCGGCAGCGTCCTCATCGGCCGGATCTGGGACCCGGCCGGCGACGGCCCCTCGCCGGTGACAGTTCGCGACGGCGAGGTCATCGACATCAGCCGCCGGTTCCCGACCGTCCGCGACATCTGCGAGTTGCCCGATCCCGCCGCGACGGTGGCCGGGCTCGACGGTCCGCGGGTGGGTGACTTCGGGGAGATACTGGCCAACACGGGGGCCGCGACCCGGGACCCTAGCCGTCCCTGGTTGCTCGCCCCGGTCGACCTCCAGGCGCTCAAGGCCGCCGGTGTCACCTTCCCGATCTCCATGATCGAACGGGTGATCGAGGAGCGGGCGCGGGGAGACCTGGCGCTGGCGGCGGACATCCGGCACCGGATGCTCGCCGACGTCGGTGTCGACCTGCACAGCCTGGAGGCGGGCTCGCCGGAGGCGGACCGGCTCAAGAGCCTGCTGGTCGCCGAGGGCATGTGGAGTCAGTACCTGGAGGTGGGGATCGGCCCGGACGCCGAGATCTTCACCAAGGGGCAGATCCTCTCCGCCGTCGGCACCGCCGTTCCGGTCGGCGTGCTCGCCGCGTCGACGTGGAACAACCCGGAGCCCGAGGTAACGCTCATCGTCCAGTCCAGCGGCCGGATCGTCGGCGCCACCCTCGGCAACGACGTGAACCTGCGGGACATCGAGGGCCGCTCGGCGCTCCTGCTTCCGCTGGCGAAGGACAACAACGCCTCCTGCGCCCTGGGCCCGCTGATCCGGCTCTTCGACGACCGGTTCGACATGGATCGGGTACGCCAACTCGAGGTGCGCCTGGAGGTTCGCGGCGTGGACGGCTTCCACCTGGAGGCGGTCTCCGAGATGACGCAGATGTCGCGTGAGCCGGAGGAGCTGGTCCGGCAGCTGATTGGGCCGCACCACCACTATCCCGACGGCGCCGCCCTGATGCTCGGCACCATGTTCGCGCCCATCCAGGACCGGGACCGCCCCGGAGAGGGCTTCACCCACAAGGTCGACGACGTGGTACGGATCAGCTGCCCGGCGCTCGGCACCCTGGTCAACCGGGTGCGGCACGCGGAGGAGTGCGAGCCCTGGCACTTCGGCGTCCGCGATCTGATGGGCAATCTGGTGAGGAGAGGACTGCTGTGAACGTGGTCATGACTGTCGATCCGCGCGACGGTGAGCGTCGCGCGACGGAACTCACCGAGACCGACGAGTCTCGGCTGGAGGTGATTGCTGGTCAGGCGTCCCCTGCGGCGCAGTGGCTGGCCGCCCGCGGCAGGCTCGGCCGCGCGGAGTTGCTGGACGCGATCGCCGCGTCGCTGGAGTCCCGTCGGGTGGACCTGGTCGCTGCCGCCGAGGCGGAGACCGGCCTGAGTCACGCGCGACTCGACGGGGAACTCACCCGGTCGGCGCTGCAGTTCCGGATGTTCGGCGAGGTGCTGCGCGACGGAGCGTACGTCGAGGCGACAATCGACCACGCCGCCGACACACCGCTCGGACGCGGTCCGGACCTGCGGCGGATGCTCGTACCCCTCGGGCCGGTGGCCGTCTTCGGGGCCAGCAACTTCCCGTTCGCCTTCTCGGTCGCCGGCGGTGACACGGCCGCGGCGCTCGCCGCCGGGTGTCCGACGATCCTGAAGGCGCACCCGTCGCACCCGCTGACCTCACACGCCTCCGCCGCCGCCATCGAGTCGGCCGTCCGGGACCTCGGCGGGCCCGAGGGTGTCGTCGCGACCGTGTACGGGGAACAGGCCGGCCGTGCGCTGGTGCGACACCCGGCGATCCGCGCGGCCGCCCTGACCGGCTCGGTCAACGCCGCCCGCGCCATCCAGGCGGCCATCGACGAACGGCCCGATCCCATTCCCCTGTACGCCGAACTGAGCAGCGTGAATCCGATCGTGGTCCTGTCCGACGCGGCCGCCGCCCGGACAGACCAGATCGCCGAAGGGCTGTTCGGCTCCTTCACGAACTCGGGCGGTCAGCTGTGCACCAAGCCCGGCCTGGCGTTCATCCCGTCGGATCCGGGTGGTGACCGCCTGCTCGACGCGCTGCGGGCCAGAGTCGACGCCTCGGGTGGCGCGGTCCTGCTCAACGAGCGGATCCGGGACGCGTACGAGAGCCGGGCCTCGGAGTTCGAGCGGGCCGGCGCCCGGGTCTCGGCGCGGCCCACTGTCGACCCCGGCGCGGGGTTCACCGTGGCGCCGACCCTCCTGGAGGTCGGGCTCGTCGGCCTGACCCCGGAGATCGCTGACGAGTGCTTCGGCCCGCTCCTGGTCGTGGTCCGGTACGACGACGCGGCCGATCTCGACGCCGCGCTGGCCACCGTCCCGCCGTCCCTGACCGGCACGCTGCACCGCGGTCCGGGCGATGACGCCGACGTCGTACGCCGGCTGGTCGACGTGCTCGCCGCCCGCGCGGGTCGCATCGTCTTCGACGGCTACCCCACCGGTGTCCGGGTGTCGTGGGCCCAGCACCACGGCGGACCCTGGCCGTCGACAAACGCCGTGCACACGTCGGTGGGCGCCACGTCGATCCGACGGTTCCTCCGCCCGCTGGCGTGGCAGGACGCCCCGGCCTGGGTCCTCCCCGAGGAGTTGCGCGACGAGTACACCACCATTTCCCGGCGAGTCGACGGGAGGTTGCGGCCAGCGGTCGCATAACCGCGTCTGCCGATCCCTCCCCGGGTGCGTTTCAAGGCCACCTGCGACTGGCGCGCGAATTCCTTGACGATATCGACCCGACAGTGAATTCGCGCGCCAGTCGCTCTGGCGCTGCTGAAGCGTGCCCGAATAGTTTTCGACGCAATTTTGCGCCCCGATTTACGGACCCATCTTGACCGTCAATGCAATTCATGGTTCTGTTTTCGACAGGGAACGATGTTAGCGCTCGCACAGCTGCATCGCTCGTTACTGGCATGCCCGTCGCGCTTCCCCGTCCCCTGCGGCCGGCACCGGCACGCCGGCTGATGCTCGCGCTGCTCGCCGCGAGTCCCTGAGCGCACCTGTCGACGCCCGGTTAACGACAGGCTCGACCCCGTACTCCCTGTGGTGGGGAAGCCCCGGCCGCGCAGCCCTGGTGAAGCCAGGGTGTGCGCGGCCGGGGCGCGTCCGGAATCGGCGGGCCGGTGGTTCGTCAGCCGATCACGGGGTCGTGTCGGTGGCGCGGAGCCGCAGCATGGTCCAGGACGCGGGCGGAAGAGTCAGCTGGACGCTGGCGTCGGCGCCGCGTGCCGTGCCGTTGGGGCGCGGCGCGGCGTGGTCCGGACCGTCGGCCGTGTTCTTGGCGTGCAGGTTGGTGCCGCCGACGGTGACGCACTCGATGACGTCGCCCACCTGGGCGCCGGCGACGTCGATGGTCACCTCGGCAGCGGTGTCGAGGACCCGGTTGACGAGGAAGACGGTCATCTCCCCGGTGGTGTCGTCCCAGGTGGAGACCGCGTCGACAGCGTCGATCTCACCGTATCGGTCGGTGGTCGTCGTGCTGCCCTCGCGCAGCACGTCCAGCACGGCACCCTGGGCGTGCCGGGCGGTGCGGGCGAAGGGATGGAAGATGGTCTGGCGCCAGGCCGAGCCGCCCGTCTCGGTCATGATCGGCGCGATGACGTTCACCAGTTGGGCCTGGCAGGCCGCGCTCACCCGGTCGCTGTGCCGCAGCAGGCTGATCAGCAGGCCGCCGACGACGACCGCGTCGGCCACGCTGTAGTGATCCTCCAGCAGTGGCGGCGCGACCGGCCAGTCCTCGCCGCTCGGCGGCGTGGACGGGGCGGCGGACTGGTACCAGACGTTCCACTCGTCGAACGCGATCATGATCTTCTTGGTCGACCGGCGGATCGCTCCCACCGAGTCGGCGATGGCCGTGACGGCGTCGATGTACCTGTCCATCTCCTCGGCCGAGGCGAGGAAGCTGGCCAGGTCGTCGTCGACCGGCTGGTAGTAGGCGTGCAACGAGATCAGGTCGACGTCGTCGTACGCCTCGGTCAGCACGTCCCGCTCCCAGCTGCCGAAGGTCGGCATACCGAGGTGCGAGGAACCGCAGGCGACGAGTTCGAGATCGGGATCGAAGCGGCGCATGGCCTTTGCGGTCTGCGCCGCGAGCCGCCCGTACTCGGTCGCGCTGCGCTGGCCCACCTGCCACGGGCCGTCCATCTCGTTGCCCAGGCACCACAGCCTGATCCCGTACGGGTCGACCGCGCCGTTGTCGCGGCGCTGGTCGGCGAGGTGGCTCCCACCGCGGTGATTGGCGTACTCGAGCAGGTCGACGGCCTCGGCGGTGCCACGGGTGCCGAGGTTGACCGCCATGATCGGATCCACGCCGGCCTTGCCGACCCACCGCATGAACTCGTCGAGCCCGAACGCGTTGGTCTCCAGGCTGTGCCAGGCGAGGTCGAGCCTCGCCGGTCGTTTCTCGACCGGGCCGACGCCGTCCTCCCAGCGGTAGGAGGAGACGAAGTTGCCGCCCGGATAGCGCACAGTGGTCACGCCCAGCTCGCGCACCAGCTCGAGGACGTCGCCCCGGAAGCCGTCGGCGTCGGCAGTCGGGTGCCCCGGCTCGTAGATTCCGTTGTAGACGCAGCGACCCAGGTGCTCCACGAACGAGCCGAAGAGCCGACGCGGCACCGGTGCGACGCGTCGGCGGGGGTCCACTGTCAGGCGGGCCGTGTTCACGACGTTCTCCGGCGCGCTGTCAGGGTGGGTGTTCAGGGCTGGCTCCCTTCGTGCAGGTCCGACGCGGACAGCTCTGCCCGAGCGCCGGGACCGAGGGGTGGTGGAGGCGGTGTGAGCTCTGGACAACGTGATCGACTTCGATTACGTTCTCGATCTATGTAAACGTTACCGATTACGTTTACGTAAGGGAACACGGCACCTGGATCAATGTCTGGCTGCACGGCCCCTGGGGGAGCCTGCCGCCCCGGCTGGCCGGGTGTCTCGCGCCCACGCGCTGCGTCGCCCACCGCTTCCCGGCTGTCGTCCGCAGCGCGGCCAGGCGCCGGTGGCGTCGTGACCGACGGGGCCGAACGACCAGCTTGTCGCGGTGATTGGGGTGACCGGGTGACCACTGTTGAGCCGGAGATCGAGGCGACCTACACCGATCCGACCGCGTCCGTCGACGAACGGGTGGCGGATCTGCTGGCCCGGATGACCCGCGAGGAGAAGCTCGCGCAACTGGGCAGCACGTGGGCGTTCGCCCTGCTGGAAGGCGGTCGGTTCGCGGCAGAGCGGGCCCGGCCGATCCTTCGGCACGGCCTGGGACACGTGACCCGCGTCGCGGGCGCGACCAGCCTGAAGGCGGCGCAGGTGGCGCGGGTCGCCAACGCGATCCAGCGCTTCCTGGTGACCGAGACCCGGCTGGGGATCCCGGCGATCGTGCACGAGGAGGTCTGCTCGGGGGTGATGGCCCGCGAGGCGACCATCTTCCCGCAGGCGATCGGCGTCGCGAGCACCTGGGCGCCGGAGCTCAACCAGCAGCTGGCGGACGCCGTTCGCGCACAGATGCGTGCCATGGGAAGCCACCAGGGGCTCTCGCCGGTGCTGGACGTGGTGCGCGACCCACGGTGGGGCCGGACGGAGGAGACCTACGGCGAGGATCCGTACCTGGTGTCCCGGATGGGAGTGGCGTTCGTCCGGGGACTCCAGGGCGCCGACCTGACCGACGGCGTCCTCGCCACCGCCAAGCACTTCGTCGGCTACGGGGCGTCCGAGGGCGGGTTGAACTGGGCGCCGGCCCAGCTGCCGCCGCGTCTGCTGCGCGAGGTGTACCTGTATCCGTTCGAGGCGGCGGTCCGCGACGGCGGGCTCCGGTCGGTGATGGCCGGCTACCACGAGCTCGACGGCGTCCCGTGCCATGCCAACCAGGAACTCCTCGCCGACGTCCTGCGCGGGCAGTGGGGGTTCACCGGCAGCGTGGTGTCCGACTACTTCGCCGTCAACGACCTGCACTCGTACCACCACTTCGCGCAGGACAAGCAGCAGGCCGCGACGGTGGCCCTCAACGCGGGCGTGGACGTCGAGCTTCCGGCGACGGACGCGTACGCGGATGCCCTCACCCGCGCCCTGGACGCCGGCGAGGTCAGCGAGGCCCGGCTCGACGAGGCGGTCGCACGGGTCCTTCGGCACAAGGTCGAACTCGGGCTCTTCGAGAACCCGTACGTCGACGAGGACGCGGCCGCGACGTCGGCGAACGCCGAGCGGCACCGGGACGTGGCGCTCCAGATCGCCCGCCGCAGTCTCGTCCTGCTCAAGAACGACGGCGTCCTGCCGCTGCTCGCGGGAGCCGGAACCGTGGCTCTCATCGGCCCGAACGCCGACGACGCCCGACACCTGCTCGGTGACTACTCGTTCGCGGCCCACATCGAGGCCCTGGTTGAGGCGCGCAAGAGGCGCGGTCTGCTCGGCGAGATGATGACGATCCCGGACGATCTGGAGATCGACGAGAGCACCGACGGTGTGCCCACGGTGCGCGACGAGCTCGCGGCGCGGCTGGGCGACCGGCTGCGCTTCGCCCCGGGCTGCGAGGTGCTCGATCCGTCGACGGAGGGGTTCGCCGAGGCGGTCGCGGTCGCCGCGGCGGCCGACGTCGCGGTGCTGGTCCTGGGGGACCGCTCGGGGCTGACGCCCGGGGCCACCACCGGCGAGTCACGGGACCGGTCCAGTCTGGACCTGCCGGGCGTGCAGGAAGAACTGGTCCGTGCCGTCGTCGCCACCGGCACACCCGTCGTGGCAGTGCTCGTCGCCGGCCGGCCCGTGGGCAGCGACTTCCTGCACGAGGAGTGCGCCGCGGTGCTGATGGCCTGGCTGCCGGGGGAGACCGGGGCGCAGGCGATCGCCGAGGTCCTCCTCGGGGAGGTGAACCCGAGCGGAAGGCTGCCGATCTCGTACCCGCGTGGCGTGGGCCAGATCCCCGTCTTCTACGGTCACAAGGTGTCCGGCGGACGGTCACACTGGCACGGCGACTACGTGGATTCGCCCGTCGCGCCGCGATACGTCTTCGGCCACGGCCTCGGGTACACCTCGTTCGTCATCGACGACGCCACTGTGGGAAGCGCCGAGGTCCGCGCCGGGGACAGCGTCGGTGTCGAGGTCACGGTCACCAACACCGGGCACCGGGCGGGGGAGCAGGTCGTGCAGCTCTACGTCCGCGACCCGCAGGCCACCATCACCCGACCGGTGCTGGAGTTGAAGGCCTTCGCCCGCGTCGAGGCCGCCGCCGGCCAGCGGGTGGCGGTGCGGTTCGCGCTTCCCACGGGTCAGCTCGGGTTCTACGACCGGAGCATGGCCTACGCGGTGGAGGCCGGGCAGATCGAGGTGTACGTCGGCTTCTCGGCTGCCGACCGTACCCACGCCGGCACCTTTGTCATCAGCGCGGACCCGGACCGGCCGGCGTCGAAGGTCTTTACCGGAACCGCCGAAGTTCGGCAGCTGTGATCGTTCACCCGGGTCAGAGAATGGTTCTTGACGGAGCGTGCCGCCCCGTTGTCAACGGGTAGCACCAGCGCGGAAATCGTGGCTCCACTCCGACCGCCGGGAGAGTCGTCGATTGCGTTATTCGCAACGGCATCCGGGGGTCGACCGCGCCCATGTGAGCATCCAGTTTGGACGTTCTTCTCGGCGGTCGGGTAAGGGCGAAGAGGTCTTGTGTTCGTAATGGTTCTCAGTTACGTTGGCAACATCCTGGAAACGTAACCGATAACGATTGCAGTCCAGAGAGAGCGGCATGATTGAAGTCAATGCGCCGGTAACCATGAGTGATGTCGCCCGAGCCGCCGGCGTTTCCACCGCCACCGTCTCGCGCGTCGTCAACGGGCACTACGGCGTCAGCGCTCGCACTGTCGCTCAGGTGCGCTCCGCCATCGAGCAGCTCGGCTACGAGTCGAGCCTGGTGGCCACCAGCCTCCGGCGCAGCCGCACAAACGTTCTGGGCCTGGTGGCACACAGCTTCCAGTCGTACACGGCAGAGGTGCTCAAGGGCGTGATGAAGGCGCTGAGCCGCTCGGGCTTCGATCTCATCATCTACGCCAACAGCGACCTCTACGGTTCGTACTCGGAGGGTTGGGAGCAGCGGCACCTGACCCGCCTGTCGGGCACCCTCACCGACGGGTGTATCGTCGTCACGCCCTGGGGTGACATCCGGAGCCGGACGCCGGTCGTGGCCATCGACCCGGTGCGGGGCTCGACGGCGCCCTCGGTGATGGCCGACAACCTCGCGGGCGCCACCACCGCGGTGGAGCACCTGCTCGGCCTGGGCCATCGGCGCATCGGGTTCATCGCCGGCCGCGACAGCCTGGCCTCGGCCTGGTCGCGGGAGGAGGGATACCGGGCCGCGCTGGCCACCGCCGGCGTTCCGGTCGATCCGGCGTTGATCGGCCGGGGGGATTTCAACCCCGAGTCGGCCACTCCGCTGGCGCGCGTCCTGCTGCAACGACCAGACCCGCCATCGGCGATCTTCGCGGCGAGCGACGGGATGGCCCTCAAGGTCCTGGAGGTCGCCAGGGAGTTGGGGTTCTCCGTGCCGGGGGACCTGTCCGTCGTCGGGTTCGACAACATCCCCGAGTCGGCGTCGACCCAGCCGGGTCTGACCACAGTGGACCAGTCGATGTATCAGCTCGGATACGAAGCCGCGCGGATGCTGAAGTCACTGGTGACCGGCGAGTGGGACGAGCCACGCCAGATCGTGCTTCCGACCAGCCTCGTCGTGCGCGGCTCGACGGCACCACCGAAGAGCGCGGCACGACCATGACATCCGTCCACGGGCGCGCAAGCCTGGTCGCTCCGAACAGAGCGATCAGGTCGGGTGTGGCCGTGGCAGCAGCTTGAAGGAGGTGCACGCACCACACGGCAGATCCACCGTTGAGTTGAGCCGGTCAGTCGGGTCGCATCCGCTGCCGGCACATGAAAGGGAGTGGAGTGTGACTACCGAACAGTATCACGGGCGCTTACGCCGTCTGGGCGTACGTCGGCGGCTCTCGGCGGCGTTCACCGCCGGGGTCATCGCCACCGCGGCGGTGCTCCTCGCGCCGCAACCGGCAGCGGCGGACACACCGTGGCTGGACGTCTCCCCGGACCGCTACGCCACGTTCGCTGTCCCGGCGTCGTACGTACAGGAGAACCTGGGCACCGTCTCGCAGGTCGTCGTCGAGGGAAACTTCGGCCCGTCCGCCAGTTGGGCGGAGTTCGGTCTGACCCGCCGGGGTGACGTGTGGTCGGGTGTTCTCGGCGCGCTGGAGCCCGGTCTGTACACCTACCAGGTCACCGCCGACGACACCAAGACCATCAAGGACCCGACGAACAGCACCGGTGTCGCGTCCAACCCACTGCTGAGCACCTTCCTCATCGCGGGTGACTCGGCCCGGTGGCTTGTCGACGCGCCGGCCGGCACCGGCGGGAAGATCGAGACGCTGACCTACCGGACCGGGAACGCGCAGCGCTCCGCCCTGGTCTGGACGCCACCGGGTTACGCGGCCACGGGCCCGAAGGGATACCCGGCGCTCTTCCTGCAGTCGGGTGACGGTATGGCAGCCACCGACTGGCTCGATCTCGGCCGATCCAAGCAGATCCTCGACAACCTCTCGGCCACCGGCGCCATGAGCCCGATGGTGGTGGTGATCAACAACGTCGACGCCTCGGACGACAGGGAGTTGAAGGACCTCCGGAAGGCGGTCACCGACACCTACCGGGTGCTTCGCGATCCGGCGCACCAGGCGATCGCGGGTGTGTCCGACGGCGGTGCGCAGGCGCTTCGGGCCGCGCTCACCAAGCCGGGTCAGTTCGGTTACGTCGGTGGGTTCTCCGGCACGTCGGCCCCGGCGATCGACCGGAAGGACGCCAAGGCGATCAACCGCAGCGTCAAGCTGCTGCGCCTGTACACCGGTAACGTCACCGATCCCGCGTACAACACCACCTACCGGCTGACGAAGGCGTTGGCCCGAGCCGACGTCAGGTTCGAGTTCGACGGGGTCAACCCGGACGGCGGCGCGACCTGGACCACCTGGCAGGAGAACCTCGTCGACTTCCTGCCGCGGGTGTTCCGGCACGTGGCGGACCACGGGCCGAGCCCCGGGCACCAGCCGCTCAAGCGGGAGTTCACCCCGCCACCGGCCGGCACCACCCCGACGCCCTTCGTCAGCGAGGGCGGGTTCGTCACCTTCGAGACGACCACTGACTTCACCGACGCTCAGCACGTCACGGTATGGGGGAACTGGGCGCCGGGCGGCAGCTGGTTGCGCCTGCCTCTGACCCGCGACGGCGACCGGTGGCGGGCGACGGTGGGCCCGCTGAAGCCCTGGTTCTACTACTACCGGCTGATCGTGGACCGGGTCGCGGTCAAGGACGCCTCGAACCCGACGAAAGTCACCTCCGAACCGATGTGGAGCACCTTCTTCATCCCGGGGCCGGGTGCTCGACTGCTGTCGGACGTGCCCGCCGGTCAGGGCGGGAAGGTCGAGAGCATGACCTACCCCAGCACGGTGGCCGGCCAGGACCGCACCGCGCTGGTGTGGACCCCACCGGGCTACGACCCGGGCCGGGCGCAGCCGTACCCGGTCCTCTATCTCCAGCACGGCAGTGGCCAGAGCTACACGGACTGGGTCGAGATGGGGCGCGCCAAGCAGATCCTCGACCATCAGTTCCTCGACGGCGACCTCACGCCGATGGTCGTCGTGATGGGCAACGGCAACTCGTCGAACTTCAACCGGGAACTGCGGGAGAACATCGTTCCGACGGCCCGTTCCCGTTACAACATCTCCAGCGATCCGTCCCAGCAGGCCCTCGCCGGCCTGTCGATGGGCGGCGGCCAGGCGTTGGGTGTGCTGCGCGCCTACCCGGGCGAGTTCGCCTACGTCGCGGCCCTGTCGGCCGGGTTCGGCAGCGGCACCGGCGTCGACGTGGCGGCGATCAACAACGGCACCAAGATGTTGCGCCTGTACGTCGGTGACCAGACCGACTTCGTGTACCCGAGCTTCATGGCGTCGCTGACCACGTTGAACAACCTCGGTATCCGCTACGAGTTCGACGGGGTCACCCCCGGGCCGCACGGCTGGGACGTGTGGCAGAAGAACCTCATCGACCTGGCGCCGCGTCTGTTCAAGCGCTAGGAGCCTTCGCCGGCGACGCCACCGGGAGCAGGGGTTCCTGCCCCGGTGGCGCTCGCCAGCGCATGGATGCTGTGCACCGCCATCGCCGAAGGGAACCATCTCAATGAAGAGAAGACGAATACTCGCCACGGTAGCCATGCTCGCTGTGGGAAGCGGCCTCGCCGCCTGCTCCTCCGACGAGGGCGGCAGCGACGCGAGCAATTGCACGAACACCATCACCAAGAAGGACCTGCCGGTCGTGACGATGTGGGGGTGGTACCCGAACACCCAACTCGTCGTCGACAACTTCAACAAGCTGCACGACGACGTGCAGGTCTGCTGGACCAACGTCGGGCAGGGCGGCGACGAGTACGACAAGTTCCAGACGGCCATCTCGGCGGGCACCGGCGCGCCCGACGTGATCATGGTCGAGGCGGACCGGATCCCGACCTTCCAGATCCAGGGCGCGCTCGTCGACATCAAGCAGTACGGCTACGACGCGGTCAAGGCCAACTACGGCGAGGGCGCCTGGAAGGACGTGTCGGTCGGCGACGCGGTCTACGGCGTCCCGGTCGACGGTGGCCCGATGGGCATGATCTACCGGAAGGACATCTTCGACAAGTACAAGATCACTCCGCCGAAGACCTGGGCCGAGTACGAGCAGGCCGCGCAGAAGGTGAAGGACGCCGGTGGTCCGCTGTTCGGGGATCTCGGCGCGAACGTCCCGGCGGTCCTGATGGCGCTGCAGATCCAGAAGGGCGCCTCGCCCTTCACCTATGACCCGGCGCAGCCGAAGGCGATCGGCGTGAAGCTCAACGACCAGGCGTCCAAGGACGTGCTGGACTACTGGGGCGGCCTTGCCAAGAAGGGCCTGGTCGGTACGCAGGACCAGTTCACCCCGGAGTACATCTCCGGCGTGATCAACGGCAACTACGCGACGTACATCTCGGCGGCGTGGGCGCCCGGCTACCTCACCGGCGCGGGCGTCGGTAAGGGGCAGGACACCGGCAAGTTCGCGGTGGCGCCGCTGCCGCAGTGGGACCCGGCCAACCCGGTGCAGGTGAACTGGGGAGGGTCGGCCTTCTCGGTGACCAAGCAGGCGAAGAAGCCGGAGCTGGCCGCGAAGGTCGCCTACGGTCTCTACGCCGACAAGGAGTCGCTCACCGACGGCTGGACCAACCAGATCATCTTCCCGTTGAACCTCACGGCGCTCAAGGACCCCGCGTTCGCCGACCTGAAGGTGGCGTTCTTCGACGGCCAGCAGGCGAACAAGGAGGTCTACCTCCCCGCCGCCGAGGCCTACAAGGGTGTCGCCTACGCGCCCTTCGGTCAGTACTACCTCGACGCCATGACGAAGCAGGTCAGCGAGGTCATCAAGGGCTCCGTCACGGGTTCGCAGGCTGCGGACAAGCTCCAGGAGGACGTGGCGAAGTACGCCAAGGAACAAGGTTTCACCGTTCAGTGACCGGATGGGTGGGCCGCGCCGGCACCGGCCGACCGGCCCACCCGCCACCCTCAGCGTCCACGTCCCGGAGACCAAGATGACATCCCTGACCGAGAAGCGCGCACCGCGTACTCAGCCTGAGACGCGCAAGATCCGTGGCAAGGTGCACCTCCGCGAACACCTGATGGGGTGGCTCTTCGTCGGGCCGTTCGGGGTCGTGTTCCTGGCGTTCCTCATCGCGCCGCTGGCGTACGCGTTGTACCTCAGTCTCTTCCAGAAGAAGCTGATCGGCGGCACCAGCTTCGTTCTCTTCGACAACTACGTGAAGGCGTTCACCGACCCGAGCTTCCTGTCCGGGGCGTGGTTCGTCATCCGGTTCTCGCTCGTCTCGATTCCGCTGCAGATCGTCCTCGCGCTCGTGATGGCCCTCATCCTGGACGCGGTGACCACAGTGTTCGCGCGCTTCTCCCGCCTCATGATCTTTCTTCCGTACGCGATCCCCACCGTCATCGGGGCAGTGATGTGGGGCTTCCTCTACAGCAAGGGCTTCGGCCCGCTCACCGACATCTTCGGGCTGTTCGGCGCCACCGCGCCCGACTTCCTGGGCAGCGACCTGATCTTCTATGGCCTGCTCAACGTCGTCACCTGGCAGTGGGCCGGCTACTACATGATCATCCTGTACGCGGCGTTGCAGGGCGTCGATCCGACGCTCTACGAGGCGGCCCGGATGGACGGCGCCGGGCGGTGGCAGATCGCGACGCGGATCAAGATCCCGCTGATCGCGCCCGCCCTGATCCTGATCCTGGTCTTCTCGCTCATCGGCACTCTGCAGTTCTTCAACGAACCGCAGATCCTGCGATACCTCGCCGCGGGCACCATCGGCGCGGACTTCACCCCGAACATGTACGCGTACCAACAGGCGTTCTCGCTCGCCAACTTCAACTACGGGTCTGCGATCTCCTTCGCCCTCGGCGGCATCGTGTTCATCTGCGTGTACGCCTTCCTGTTCTTCACCCGCAAGCGGAGGAGCTTCCTCTGATGACCGACCACACCAGCGTCCGCGCCGGCGCCCGCCGGCAGCAGCGCTATCTCCCTCTGCAGATCCTCCTCGGCTTCCTGGTGATCTATTTCCTCGTGCCGTTCTGGTGGGTCATCGTCAACAGCTCCAAGGACGCGCCGGGCCTGTTCGGTGGCGGCAACACCCTCTGGTTCACCGACCAGATCGACTACCTCGGCAACCTCCGGCAGCTCTTCACCTACGACGGTGGCATCTACCTGCGGTGGATCCTCAACTCCACCCTGTACGCCATCGCCGGCGGAATCGGCGCCACGGTCCTGTCGGTCATGGCCGGTTACGGGTTCGCCAAGTACCGGTTCGCCGCGCGGCGCTTCAGCTTCGCCGTCGTGCTCGGCGCGCTGATGGTGCCCGCCACCGCCCTGGTCATCCCGACCTTCATCATGTTCTCCCGGCTCGGCATGACGAACACGGTCTGGGCGGTGATCCTCCCGTCGCTGCTCAACCCGTTCGGCGTCTACCTGATGCACGTGTACGCACGCGACGCGGTGCCGGACGAACTCCTGGACGCGGCGAGGGTCGACGGCGCGGGGGAGGTGCGGACGTTCATCCAGATCGCTCTTCCCCTGATGCGCCCCGCGGTGGTCACCGTGCTGCTCCTGTCGGCCGTGGCGTCCTGGAACAACTACTTCCTGCCCCTGGCCATGCTCTCCGACAACCGGCTCTTCCCGGTGACCGTCGGCCTCGGTCTCTGGCAGGGGATCGCCTCCGCGAACAACTCGGGAGGCACCTCGCTGTGGAGCCTCATCATCCTGGGCTCGCTCGTGTCCGTGATCCCACTGGTCATCGCGTTCTTCAGCCTGCAACGACACTGGCGCGGCGGCCTGTCCGTCGGAGGTCTCCGGTAGGTCGCCCTCTCCACCAGCTCGGCGGGCGGATGAACAGAAAGGTGTACTGATGTCGACGACGAATCGACCGCTGAGAAGCGGGGAGTGGTTCGGTGCGGAAGGCCGCAACGGGTTCATCCATCGATCCTGGATGCGCAACCAGGGGTTCGCGGACGACGTCTTCGACGGTCGCCCGGTGATCGGCATCGCCACCACCTGGTCGGAGCTGACACCCTGCAACGCCCACCTGCGCGACCTGGCCGAATCGGTGAAGCGGGGCGTGTGGGAGAGCGGGGGCCTGCCGCTGGAGTTCCCGGCGATGAGCCTGGGCGAGCCGCTGATGCGACCCACGACGATGCTCTACCGAAACCTGCTGGCGATGGAGCTGGAGGAGTCGGTCCGCGCCAACCCGCTCGACGGGGTGGTCCTGCTCTCCGGCTGCGACAAGACCACACCCGGTCTGCTGATGGGAGCGGCGAGCGTCGACCTGCCGACCCTGATGCTGACCGGCGGCCCGATGCTCAATGGCAAGTTCCGCGGCCAGGACATCGGCTCCGGCACTGTCGTCTGGCGCTTCACCGAGGAGATGCGGGCCGGCCGGATGACCGCGGCCGACTGCTCCGAGGCGGAGGTCGGCATGTCCCGCAGCCGGGGCCACTGCATGACAATGGGTACGGCCTCCACGATGGCCTGTGTGACCGAGGCGCTGGGCGTGCAGCTGCCGGGGGCGGCCGCGGTGCCGGCGGTCGACTCCCGGCGGTACGCGCTCGCGCACGCCGCCGGACGCCGGATCGTCGCCATGGTCGAACAGGACCAACGGTTGTCCTCGGTGCTCACCAGGCAGGCCTTCGAGAACGCCGTCCGGGTCAACGCCGCGATCGGCGGCTCCACCAACGCCGTCGTGCACCTGCTCGCGATCGCCGGACGCCTCGGCGTCCCCCTGTCGTTGGAGGACTTCGACATCCTCACCGCCGACGTGCCCATGCTCGTCAACCTCATGCCGTCCGGGAAGTACCTGATGGAGGACTTCGCCTACGCGGGCGGCCTGCCGGTGGTGATGAAGGAGCTCGCCCCGCTGCTGCACATGGACCACATCACCGTCAGCGGCAGGAGCGTGGCGGAGAACGTCGACAGCGCCCAGTGCTGGAACCGGGACGTCATCGGCACCCTGGAGGAGCCGTTCCAGCCCGCCGGTTCGGGCACCGTCGTGCTGCGCGGTTCGCTCGCGCCGTCCGGGGCGGTGTTGAAGGTCTCCGCGGCCTCCGCCCACCTCCTCACGCACACCGGCCCGGCGCTCGTCTTCGACCGGATCGAGGACTACGTCGTCGCCGCCGACGACCCGGACCTCGACGTCACCCCCGACACGGTGATCGTCGTGCGCAACGCCGGACCACGGGGCTACCCGGGCTTCCCGGAGGTGGGTAACGTGCCGATGCCGCGACGGTTGCTCGCCGACGGCATCACGGACATGGTGCGGATCTCCGACGCGCGGATGAGCGGCACCGGCTACGGCACCTGCATCCTGCACGTGGCGCCGGAGGCGTCCGTGGGTGGCCCTCTCGCGCTGGTACGCACCGGTGACCTGGTCGCCGTCGACGTCCCGACGCGCCGCCTGGACCTCCTGGTCGACGACGCGGAACTGGCCCAGCGCCGCTCCGCCTGGCAACCGCCGAAGCCGGTGGCCGACCGGGGTTGGGTACGCCTGTACAGCGAGCACGTTCTGCAGGCAGACAGCGGCGCGGACCTCGACTTCCTCGTCGGTGGCAGCGGCAGCGCGGTGCCCCGTCACTCACACTGACGGCCACCGACGGACGAGGCCCACGAGGAACTGATTCCATGGAAGAACGGACGGCCCGCCAGTGCGAGTTCACGCAAAGGCCGCTGTGACAGCGGCCGACCGGCCACCGGTCATGGCCGACGTCGCTCGCCTGGCGGGCGTGTCACACCAGACGGTGTCCCGGGTCATCAACGGGGCACCGAGCATCAGGCGCGAGACGCGGGAGCGGGTCCTCGAGGCCATCCGACGACTCGACTACCGCCCCAACACGGCCGCCCGTGCGCTGGTGCGGGGACGGTCCGGGATGATCGGCATCATCGGCACGGCCAGGACGCTGTTCGGTCCGACGAGCATCCATCGCAGCGTCGAGGACGCCGCCCGCGCCGCTGGTTACTTCGCCACCTCGGTGAGCCTGTCCGAGGTGACGGTACGGGCGCTCAGCGACGCCACCGAACACCTCATGCGTGTGGGCGTGGAGGGCGTCGTGATGATTGCCGGCAACGACGAGGCTCTCGAGGTGGTGCGGATGACGCGCTCGAGTGTCCCCTTCGTCGTCGTGGAGGGGGATCTGTCCAGGGCCAGCGTGACCGTCGGCGTCGACCAGGTGCTCGGCGCCCGGATGGCCACCGACCACCTCCTCGAACTCGGACATCGAGAGATCGTGCACGTGAGCGGCCCGCTCAACTGGGCGGAGGCCCGCGCCCGCCTCGAAGGTTGGCGTCAGGCGATGAGTGCCGCGGGCCTACGCCCGCCGGAGCCGGTCGAGGGCGACTGGAGAGCGCACAGCGGCTACGCCGCCGGGCTGCGGATCGGTGCGATGCGCGGGACCACAGCGGTGTTCGCGGCCAACGACCAGATGGCCATCGGCGTGTTGCGCGCGCTGCACGAGCGCGGGCGGCGGGTGCCACAGGACATCTCCGTCGTCGGGTTCGACGACGTCCCCGAGGCGCCCTACCTCATCCCGCCGTTGACCACGATCCAGCAGGATTTCGGCGCGGTCGGTCGACGGGCCATCACCGCCGTCACCCAGGCCATCGACGACACGGTTCCGCAGCGCCTGCCGCTGGTCGTTCCCAAGCTCGTGGTGCGGCAGAGCACGGCACCGCCGATCGCAACCTGAACGCCGACGATCTGGGCTGGCTGACCGCCGACGGGCGGGAGCCCCAGCTGTGGCCGGGGCTCCCGCGCAGTCGAGTGCTCGGGGCGAACGGTTGTCAGAGGGTGAAGACGAGCGTGGAGATGCTGCGGGCGCCGACGTTGATGGTGGCCTGCCCGCCGTTCACGCTTGTCGGCTGGCTGGCCGCGTTGGCGTTCTGCGAGGTGAGGTAGTGCTCGGCCCGGCTGACGTTCTGCGGGGCCTGGATCACGGCGTTGTTGACCGCGCTGTTCGAGCGGTTGAGGATCACCAGGGTGATCTTCCCGTCTCCCTGGTAGGCCGTCACCTCCAGCGGCGAGGCTTTCGAGCTCTTCGTCAGGGCGACCCGCTGGTAGCCGGGGCGGACGTACTTCGCGTACTGCGAGAAGGCGTACCCCCGCTTGAGCGGAGCGCCCGCTGTGGTGCCGAACGCGGCTTCGCCGTCACCGATGAAGGAGTAGTAGCGCTTGCCGTACCACCAGATGTAGGCGTTCCAGTTGGCTTCCATCGACTTGTGCACGGTGCGCATGATGTCGTCGAGGGTCTCGTTCCAGACCGCCGCGTTGGCGGGGTTGCCCCAGATGTTGGAGCCGCCACCGTCGGCGGCGTGCAGGTTCCACTCGGTCATCCACACCGGTTTGTTGTGCTGCTCCGCCAGCGAGTACGGCCGCAGCCGGCCCGACTCCTCGGTGCCGTACAGGTGCCCGCCGATGTAGCCGATGTTGGTGCGGGCGGTAATTCGTATAACAATTTCTGTCAATGCGATCGACCGGGGACCAACCGTGCCGTCACCGGCCGCAGGCGCCGCACTGCCGGCGAGTGCGCAGGTGGTAGTCGCTGGAAGCGACGAGCAGACCCAACCCCATGACGAGGTACGCCGACATCGCCACCCACAGGAACGCGTCGGAGAACTCGCTGTGCGAGCCCGACGTCACCTGCACCATCCCCATGCCGAAGTAGGCCACGATGCCCGCGCCGAGCCCGAAGCCGGGCACCAGCAGCAGCGGACGAGGAATCGTGCGGCCGGCGAGCAGCGGCACCCACCCCGGCCACACCTCACCCCAGTGGTGCACCAGCGCCAGCGGCAGCAGCACCCCGGCCAGCACCAGACCGACCTCCAACCCGAGCAGGCTGGCGCTCTGGTCGACGCGGTCGAATCCCACCACGAACTGGGCAGCGAAGCGGGTCACCAGACCACCCACCGCGGCCCACGCGGCCCAGCGCGCCCACCGCGCGGGTGTCGAGCGTCGCGTACCAGGTCGGACGGTCCGGCAGCAGTCTGGGCAGTCGCCCCGGGTGCGCCGTTGATAGCGCGCGGTGGCCAGGCTGAGCACTGCCGCTCCGGTGACACAACCGAGCCGGCTGGCGAACGCCAGCGGGTCGAAGAACGGGCCGACGCTGAACAGCAGGAAGCCCACCAACTCCGGCAGCAGGATCGCGGCCGCCGCGACGAGCGACCCGGCGACCGTCCAGGCGAGCCCCGCGAGCGCGGGCCGCCAGGTCGCCACCCGGTCCAGGGCAACCGCCAGCCCGCCCGCCGCCGCGCACAACGCCACCGACCACCAGCCGGTGAAGCCGAGCAGGTCCAGCCCGAGCTGCCCGAACTCCGGTGCCTCGCCGACGGTCCAGACCAGACGCACGCCCCCGTATGCCACGGCCCAGCCGAGCACCGCGTACGTCAGGCCATGGAAGCCCCGACCGGCGATCGGTGTCATTGTCGATGTCGCCATGCGGCCGATCCTTCCGGCGTCGCAGGGCGGACAGGCCCCGCTGGGAGGGGAAGGCGCTCCCTCGCGGGAGGGAAGTGCCGGCCGCAGGGACGGCGATCAGAATCGGGACGGCTGTCGCTGTCGTGTCGCGACGCCCGTTGTGCCCATCGGGTGAGTCGATGGTCTTTTGTCGCCTGTGGAGCGACCGGGTGTGGTGTGGATCCCCGGCCTTCTATACCGTGGCACGGTCACGGGTGGTGACTTCCTCGACTGGGTTGTCCCGCGACGACATCGCGTACGCGTTGGATATGGGGGGTACGTCGTGACCATGGAATCGCCGACGACCGGCCGGCCGGAGGCCGGTGAGGCTGGTGCGCAGCAGAAAATCGACACGTCGGTGCCGCATTCGGCGCGGATCTGGAACTACTGGCTCGGTGGCAAGGACAACTTCGCGGTCGACCGCGAGGCCGGCGACCAGTATCGCCAGGTCTTCCCCGGTGTCGTCGACGTGGCCCGGGCCTCCCGGCAGTTCCTGGTCCGCTCGATCATGTTCCTCGCCGCCGACGCCGGCATCCGCCAGTTCCTCGACGTCGGCACCGGCCTGCCGACCGCCAACAACACCCACGAGGTGGCCCAGCGGATCGCGCCGGACGCGCGGATCGTCTACGTCGACAGCGACCCGCTGGTGCTGGTGCACGCTCGCGCGTTGCTGGTGGGCACGGCCGAGGGCAGGACCGCCTACATCGACGGGGACCTGCACGACCCGGGCGCGGTCATCGTCGAGGCCGGCAAGACGCTCGACTTCACGCAGCCGATCGGTCTCATCCTCAGCGGCGTCATGGGGCACATGCCCGACTACGAGTCGGCCCGGTCGATCACCAGGCAGTTGGTGGCGGCGCTGCCGAGCGGCAGCTACCTCTCGCTGAACGACGGCACGAGCCTGATCAGCGCCGAGATGCAGCAGGCACAGGACGACTACAACGACAGCGGGGCGACCCCGTACACCCTGCGCTCGCCCGACGAGATCGCCGGTTTCTTCGACGGCCTTGAGCTGGTCGAGCCCGGCGTCGTGCCGTGCCCGCAGTGGCGACCGGACGACGCGGTCGACACTCCGGCCGACATCGACGCCTTCGGCGGGGTGGGCCGCAAGCGCTGACGCTGTCTCCCGGCGGCGCTCGGCACCGGGCGGGTCGCCCTGCTGTCGAACGCCGCCGGACAGGACCGAGGGTCACCTCGACGGCATGTACCTCAGCGTCGAGAGCCGCGCCGGCCGACTAGACGGCACCGGACAGGTAGTCGCGGCGACGCTGCGGTTCGAACTTCTCGATCGCGTACCGCAGCATGACCCGTGGCATGACCCGGTAGCGGCGGGCGAGGAACTCCTCCTCCGCCGCTCTGTCCCGGTTGCCCACCTCGCGCAGCATCCAGCCCACCGCCTTCCGGACGAGGTCGTGCGGGTCGCGCAGCAGCCGGTCGCCGAGGCGGAACGTCCACTCGAAGTCACCGGCCCTGATGAAGGCGAAGGTCGCCATGATGGCGATGCGCCGCTCCCACATGAGGCTCGACTCGGCCAGCCGATCCAGGACGCTCCGGTCCCTGTCGATCAGCCAGGGGCCGACGATGTACGGCGCGGACGAGTCCACCAGGTCCCAGTTGTTGATCTGGCTGGTGTTGGCCAGGACGGTGTCAAAAATCTGCCCCCGCTCCCGCTCGTCGCCCTTGGCGAACTTTCGCACCAGGATGAGCAGCGAGGTCAACCGCTCCTCGTGCGCGCCGCCGGCGAGCAGCTCCGTCGTCTCAGCCAGCGAGAGGTCGCGCCAGTACCGGGCGGCCACCGTGCGCTGGTCGGGCACGGAGACACCGAGGGCCCGGTCGCCCTCGCCGTACCCACCAGGGACCATCTGGAGGAACCGGCTCGATGCCTCGGCTCGCCGAGGATCGGCGAGGCTCGCGAGTTCCCGACGCACGTCGGCGCTGGTGGCCATGACCGTGCACGCTACCCGGGGTCAGCCGGCGCGGCGTAGGCGTCCGAGCATTCCGTTGAGGTCCTGGACGAACAGGTCGTGGCGGAAGACGTGGCCACCCGGCACCTCGCGCCACTCGTGCGGGATGCTGGCTCGCGCCAGTGCCGCGCGGAACTCGCGCTGACCGGCGAGCACCTGGGTTTCGTTTGCGGTGTCGAACCAGTTGATCGAGTCGGGTGAGGTCCCGGCCGGGCCGTACCCGTCACCGGCGGCCTGGGCGGCTGACGACCCGGCGAGGGCGCCGGTGAACAACCCGGCGGCGGCCGCCGCCGAGGCACCGATGAGCCGGCGTCGGCTGATCGATGCGGGCGGGGGAACGTCGAACATTGCGGACTCCCTGGAGGTCAGAGGGTGGTCTCGTTGGGCAGGCCGAAGAAGTCGTGCCACTTCACGCCGCCGAGGAAGCTGGTGCCGGTGGAGAGGCCGACGTGGACGTCGTTGAGGTTGCCCTTGGTGAAGACGACGACGTCGTCAATGCCGTCGCCGTTGTAGTCGCCCAGGTAGGGGAACTCGCCGGGCAGGCAGAAGAAGTCGTTCCACTTGACGGTGGTGCCGACGAACGAGGTGCCGGTGGAGACGGCGGCGTAGACGTCGGCATCGGCGTTGCAGGTGAACGTGACGATGTCGTCGCGGCCGTCACCGTTGATGTCCCCGACGCGCGGCAGTTCGGTGCCGACCGCGAACAGGTCATGCCAGGTCTGCGCCGCCCCGAACACGGTTCCGGTGGACAGGGCGACGATGACGTCGGACGCCGCGACCGGCCCCTGGGTGAAGGTGATGATGTCGTCCCGGCCGTCGCCGTTCACGTCGCCGAGGGCCGGGTACTCACCGGCGATCGAGAAGTACTCGTGCCACTTGAGCGCTGTTCCGGCGAACGACGAACCGGCGGACAACGCGACGTACACGTCCCCGGCGCCGTCGTGGGTGAAGGCGATGATGTCGTCGCGACCGTCACCGTTGACGTCCCCCACCGCGGCGACCTCGGCGTTCGGCGCGAACCAGTCATGCCACTTGGTGGCGCCGGCGAACGACGACCCGTTCGACAGCGCCACGTAGACGTCGGCGAGGGTGCCGTGCGTGAACGCCACGATGTCGTCGCGCCCGTCGCCGTTGAAGTCCCCGGACAGCAGCGTCTCGTCGTTGAGCCCGAAGAAGTCGTTCCACTTCACCGACGTCCCGGCGAACGAGGAGCCGGTGGACGCCGACACGTACACGTCGTTGAGCGAGCCGCGGGTGAAGGCGACGATGTCGTCGCGGCCGTCGCCGGTGAAGTCCGTCGGCGACCCGGCCAGGTACCGGCCTCCCGAGCCGCCGGCGTTGACCAGGGAGATGTAGTAGTTCCAGTTCCAGTTCGGGCCGGGGTCGGTGTGGTCGTTGCCGGGCATCTCGTTGTGGCCCCTGATCGACGCGCGGGTCTTCGGCAGCCCGTACCTGTCGCAGAGGTAGCGGGTCAGCGCGGCGGACGACCGGTACATGGCGTCGGTGAACCAGGCCGGGTTGTCCACGAACCCCTCGTGTTCGATGCCCACCGAGTACGGGTTGGCCGAGCGTGCGTGGTAGGCCGTGTCGCCCTCGCGCACCATCTGAGTGATCTCGCCGTTGCTCGACTTCACCACGTAGTGCGCGCTGACCCCCGCCGACGGGTTCTGGAACCAGCTCACCGTGCCGGCGTACGACCCCTGGGTCACGTGCACCACCACAGTGGTTATCCGCGCCGACCGGCCGGCCTGGTAGTTGCCGCTGTAGGCGGGCACCCACCGGGCCAACGCGTACTCCGGCACCGCCGCCGCGATGTTCGCACCGGCGGCGCCTGCGGGGGCGACCCCCGCGTAGCGGCCGAGTTCGGGTCGGAGCGGTCGCGGCGCGACCGGTACCGGTCCGGCGGCGATACCGGTGCGCAGCAGGTCGTAGACGTGGTCGGCGTAGAGCCGGGCGGTCGAGGGGTCGACGGCTGCGCTGTAGCGCGCCACCACCGGATACCAGGCGGAGAGCCGGTCGCGTGCTCCGCCGGTCAACCCCTCGGCGTCGGCCAGGTCGCGGAGCACCGCCGCACCGCCACGGATGTTGGCGGCGGTGACCGAGCGCAGGCGGTCGACCGGTTCGCCGGTGAGCGTGGCCGCCCGCTCCAGGCTGTGCTGGGTGGGGTTGCTGACGAGGTGCATGACCCCGTACCCGTTGGCCTGACTGGGCAGGCCGCCGTGCCCGTCCAGCCGGGACTCACCGTAGCCGACGGCGACCAGCAGGTCCCGGGGCACGTCGAACTCGGCGGCGGCCCGGGTGAAGTCAGCGGTGATCGAGCCGGGTGCCGCGGGTCCGGCCGCGTCGGCCGGCGCGGCCGCGACCTGACCGGCAAGCGTCGCCGCCAGGAAGAGGGCGCACGTGCCCCTGGTCAGTCGCATGGGGTCTCCAATCCGCTGATCACAGCGTCGTCTCGCCGTTGAGGCCGAAGAAGTCGTGCCATCTGGTGGCGCCGAGGAAGCCGGTGCCGGTGGAGAGCGCCACGTGGACATCGTTGGTGGCGCCCTTGGTGAAGACGATGAGGTCGTCCCTGCCGTCCCCGTTGGCGTCGCCGAGGTAGGGGAACTCGCCGGCCAGGCAGAAGAAGTCGTGCCACTTCACTGTGGTTCCGGCGAAGCCGGTGCCGGTGGAGGTGGCGGCGTACACGTCGGCGTTGGGATCGCAGGTGAAGGTGACGATGTCGTCCCTGCCATCGCCATTGATGTCACCGACGCGGGGTAGTTCGGCGCCGACGGCGAACAGGTCGTGCCACTTCTGGGCGGCGCCGAAGGAACTGCCGCTCGACAGCGCGACGATGACGTCGCTGGCGGTGGCGGGGCCCTGGGTGAAGGTGATGAGGTCGTCGCGGCCGTCGCCGTTGACGTCACCGAGCGCGGGGAACTCGCCGTACGGGCTGAAGAACTCGTGCCACTTGAGGCCGGCGCCGAAGCCGGTGCCGGTGGAGAGCGCGACGTACACGTCGCCGGCGGGGTTGTGCGTGAACGCCACGATGTCGTCGCGTCCGTCGCCGTTGACGTCGCCCACCGCGCCGATCTCCGCGGCCGGGGCGAACCAGTCGTGCCACTTGAGGCCAGCACCGAACGAGGTGCCGGTGGAGAGCGCGACGTAGACGTCGCCGGTGTTGCTGTGAGCGAAGGTGACGACGTCGTCCCGGCCGTCGCCGTTGACGTCGCCGGTGGTGGCGGTCTCGCCACCGAGGGAGAAGAAATCGTTCCACTTCGCCGAGGTGCCGGCGTAGGAGCTGCCGGTGGACGTTCCCACGTAGACGTCGGCGAGGGCGTTCTGGGTGAAGGTGACGACGTCGTCGCGGCCGTCGCCGGTCACGTCGGTGTGGGATCCACCGGCGATGGCGTGGGTGCGGGCCGCCTCGTTGAGCTGGGTCCGGGCGGTCGCGGCTGCCTGGTCGTACCGGTCGGGGAAGCCGGACCGTTGGACGCACTGGGCGACCTGGCCGGCACTGTAACCGGGGTTGTCGCGGTCGCAGACGATGGCCCGGGTGACGTACTGGGTGCTGGCGTAGACCGGGTCCATGATCTGCTCCGGAGTGCCCCACCCGTAGTCCCAGCGCTGCTGGAACACCCCGAGCGACGACTTGTCGCCACACGGCAGGTTGTTCATGTGTGACTCGACCCAGCCCGCCTCGAACGCGGACAGCGTGACCTTGTCGTTGGCGTTGTACGCCCGGGCGACCCGGTAGACGACCAGGGTCACCGCCGGGTCGCGGTTCGCGGGGATGGAGGGGCAGGCCAGGGTGCCGACCGGGTCCGCGTGCGCCAGCGTGGCCGGGACCGTCGTGCCAGCGACGCCGAGGGCCATCAGCAGGGCCAGGAGAGTACGTCTCACGCTGCTCCTCGTCGGGTCGGGGATGGTCAGCTGGTGGCGTCAAAAGACCGCCACTGACCGGGAACCGAATGCTGAGAGTTTCTTCAGGGCGATGATGGCTGTCAATCTTCTATGAAGAATTCCTTCAATGCATCGTTCAGGGCGGGCAGGTATTGACAGTGGCGATTGCCGGCGGGTTTACTCGCCCGCAACCGCTGTTCATCCACACGGCACCGCCGTGACGAGTGCGACAGGAAGGGGCAGCCATGGGGGTACGTCGTCGCTCGTTGCTCGGCCGCGCCGCCGCGATCGGGGCTGCCAGCGCGGTCGGTTCCGTCGGCGCGATCCTGGCCACTGCCGCTCCAGCCCAGGCGGCGGTCTGGAAGAAGCGGCTGACCGGCGCGGACCTGGACACCAGTAGCCGATGGCGGGTGGCCGGCACCGATCTGGGCATCCCCTACGTGCTGGAGAACGGGTCGATCGGCTACCTCTTCGGCGACACCTTCGACACGCCGTGGCCCGAGGGCCCGCCCCTGCCGAACGACTGGCGGTCGCCGGTCATGTTGCGCTCCGCCGTCCACCCCGGCGCGCCGGGCGGAATCGTCTTCGACAGCGCCGCACGGGTCGCCGGCAACGGACGGGCACCGGAGCTGATGCACAACGGCCACCACGGCATCGGCATCGACGGTCTTCCCGAGGTGACTGTCATCCCCAACGACGGCATCAGCTTTCCGGAGACCGGTCGGCAGCTCATCTCCTACATGAGCATCGAGAACTGGAACTCCGCCGGCCCGGCCGGGCCGCAGTGGAAGTCCCGCTACGCGGGGCTGACCTTCTCCGACAACGGCAACGACTTCATCCGTACTCCGTTGAAATGGTGGAACAGCCCGGACAACAAGGACCCGTACCAGATGTGGACCATGCAACGCGACGGCGAGTACGTCTACGTCTTCTCGGTCCGGTCCGGGCGGCAGGACGGCCCGATGATGCTGCGACGCGTCCGGTGGGACCGGCTGTTCTACCCGGAGTCATATGAGGGCTGGGGCTGGAACGGCGCCAACTGGGGCTGGGGGAGACCCTGCACACCCATCCTCACCGGCCGCTTCGGCGAACCGTCGGTGCGCCGGCTGGCCGATGGAACCTGGGTGATGTCCTACCTCAACTGCCAGAACGGATGCCTGGTCACCCGGACCGCGTCCGGACCCGACCGGTCCTGGACGGCGGAGAAGGTTCAGCTGACCAGCTGGCAGGAGCCCGCCCTCTACGGTGGTTTCATCCATCCCTGGTCGAGCCGGAACGCCGACGACCTGCACCTGATGGTCTCCAAATGGACCCGCACCCCGGACGGCCGCAGCACCGCCTACCACGTCAGCCAGTTCACCGGCTCGGTGTGACACGGCCGCTGACGACCGTCGTCGCCCCCGACCCCGCTGGAGCTGATCCGCGGTGACGCAGGCCGCCACGCCCTCAGCAGGGTGTGAGCGGGTGGCTCAGAGGGTACGACCACGATTGCTGACGACCGCCCCGGGGCGGAGCTGCCGGCATCTGACGGGATGCCGGCCGTGCCGGAATGTTCCCATCCGGCCGACGCCGATCGAGGAGGGCGTACTGCGATGACGCAGCCGACGATGGATCCCGCCGACGCGTTGGCCGAGCTGGGCAGGGTCAGACTCGACGAGGTCAGCCTCGACGACATGCTGCTCCGGATCGCCGAACTCGCCAAAGGCAGCATTCCCGGGACGAGGGAGGTGACCGTCACTCTGGTTCGAGGTCAGGTCGGCTGGACCGGGGCATTCACCGGCGAACTCGCCCGTCAGCTGGACGAGTGGCAGTACGAGCAGCACCGGGGGCCCTGCCTGGATGCCTCCGCCAGCGGTGACACCATCTCGGTGCCGGACATGGCCACCGAAGATCGCTGGCCGGTATGGGCGGAGAGGGCTCGCGCCGCCGGTGTGCGGAGTTCCCTCTCCATCGGGCTTCCCGTCCAGGGGTCGGTGGTCGGGGCGCTCAACGTCTACAGCGATTCGGCGAACGCATTCGACCCGCCCTCGATCGCCAGCGCGGAGGGCTTCGCCGCGTACGCCGCGGTGGCACTGGCCAACGCGCACCTGTACGAGAACGCCGCCACGCTGGCCGGGCAGATGCAGCAGGCGATGCGGAACCGGGCCGTGATCGAGCAGGCCAAGGGGATCATCATGGGGAGCCGGCGGTGCTCGCCGGATGAGGCGTTCGCGCTGCTGTCGAAGATCTCCCAGGACACCAACCGGAAGGTGCGCGAGGTCGCCGAGGCCCTGGTCGCCCAGGCGGTGGGCAAGACCAAGGGGTGAGTGTCGCCCTGACTGCCGGGTTACCCGACAGGGCGCGGGGATGTGGCCGTGCCGCCTAGGGTCGAGCGGCGACGGAGCGGCCGAGGGGTTGAGGTGTCTGTGCCGCGCGGCGGGGGCGCTGCGGAGCCACGTCGCTTCCTGGCGGGCCGGTTGGTGTCGGCACGTCGTCGCGTTCGAGGTGCCGCAGCACCCCGGCGACGCCAAGGACACGGCTGGCGAACGGCGAGAGGGCGCGAAGCGTCAGCCGACCGCCCGCTTCGGCGGCCAGCCGTCCGGAGGTGAGCAGGGCGCCGATGCCGTGCGCGCCGATGAAGCGGAGCGCCGACAGGTCCACCGCGATCAGCGGCGTCGGGGCGCGGCACAGGAACTCCACCAGTTCGGTCAACAGGTGGGCATTGCTCAGGTCGATCTCGCCGGCAACGCTGATCACGCTGACGGCGCCGTCGTGGCTCAACGTCAGCGACATGATCGGTTCGCCGAGGCTGCTGTGCTGATCCTCAGGGGCGCCGTGCGGCTGCGGCCGGAGCAGGGGGATCTGGTCGGTCACATGCTGCCTCCGGCCTCGACGAGGGTGGCCGATCCGCCGCGCGTGCACGGCAGGGTTGACCACTGGAGGGCGCATGTCTTGACCCGAGCACCAGCGTACCCACCCCGGACGGTGGCAAACCAGGCGGTCGTCCGGAACGAGGTCCGACGACGATTCGCGGGTGTGGGTGCCTGACCGGTGGGTAGGGCCGAATCATGCTGAAGCGAGCGGTGTGGCAGGGAGTGGTGGCGGGGCTGGCCGGCGCGGCGGTGATGACGGGCGCGGAGAAGATCGAACAGCGGATGACCGGTCGGCCCGACTCCTACGTGCCGGCCCGGGTGCTGGCCAGGCTGACCGGCCTGCCGGAATCCTCCGGTCAGCAGCCCCGGTGGCAGAACCTGGCGATGCACTACGGCCAGGGCGCGCTGGTCGGCGTACTGCGCAGCGTCATGGCGCAGGCCGGGCTGCGCGGCGTGTGGGCTTCAGCGATGTTCACGGCGGTGCGCTTGACCAACGACCAGATCCTGGAGAACGCCACAGGTGTGGGGGCGCCTCCGCTCACCTGGCCCCGCCCAGAACTCGCCATCGACATGCTGCACAAGTCCATCTACGCGTTCTCCACCGGAGCAGTGGCCGACGCGCTCGCCGCCCGCGACGGGGCGGGTCCCGGGCAGCGGCACGCGGCGCTCCGCCCCGGACGCCACGCGGACGTCGGCCCGCTGCCCGAGGCAGCAGCCCGTCGGGCATAGCCGACGAGGGCTGACGAGGGCCGGGAAGCTGCGTGCGGGGCGGCGGAGTGCTTAGCTGCATGGATGATCACACCCGTTCCCCTCGGTACCTGGCCGACGCCGCTGGAGGCCGCGCCCCGACTCGCCGCCCGGCTGGGCCTGGCCGAGCTCTGGTTGAAGCGAGACGACCTCAGCGGCCTCGGCGGGGGCGGCAACAAGATCCGCAAGCTGCGGTACACCTGCGCGCAGGCGATCGTCGCCGGCGCCAGCACGGTCATCACCTCGGGGGCGCCGCAGAGCAACCACGCCCGGCTCACCGCAGCCGCCGCCGCGCGGCTCGGCCTCTCCTGCGTGCTGGTGCTCGCCGGCCCGCCCCCGGAGAGCCCGCGAGGCAACCTGCTGCTCGACGGGCTCGCCGGGGCGGAGATCGTCTGGGCCGGGGACCGTCCGCTCGCCGAGGCGGTGGCGGTCGAGGCGGAGCGACGATCGGCGTACGTCATCCCGTTCGGCGGCACCTCACCCGCGTCGGTCCAGGGTTATGTGGACTGCGCTCGGGAGCTGCGGGCCCAGCTGCCGGATGCCGACGGGGTCGAGGTGGTGGCGGCGCTCGGCTCCGGCGGGACGATGGCCGGCCTGGTGCGGGAACTGGGCGCGGAGCGGGTGATCGGCGTGGATGTCGGTGCCGTGCCGGACCCTCGGGCGACAGTCGCCGGGTTGCTCGTCGGCGAGGTCGAGCCGGACGCGCTGCGGATCGACGGGTCCCAGGTGGGTGCCGGGTACCGCACGCTTACCGACGCCGTCCGGGCGGCGCTGGAGACCACCGCGCGTACGGAGGGGGTCTTCCTGGACCCGACGTACACCGGTCGGGCCATGGCGGCGCTGCTGGCCGGCAGCTTCCCGCGCGGCGACCGGGTCGTCTTCCTGCACAGCGGCGGGCTGCCGGGGCTCTTCGGCCATCCCGAGCTGTAGGGGTTCATTCCGGCCAGGCGGAGCCCTCGATGACCCGGACGAAGTCGATGTGGCGGTAACCGGGCACCCGGTGCTCCAGTACGTCGCCGTTGACGGTCCCGAAGGTGGTGTCCGGCCGGTGCCGGAAACCGGCTGCGAAGGCGTCGACGATGGCCCGCTTGAAGTTCGGCCGCGGGTGTGCCGTGGTGACCGCCGCGATGTCGGCCGGCGACAGCTCGTGGTAGCCGATCCCGAGCACGTCCGTCTCGACACCCGCGGTGACCAGGGCCACCTCGGGTTCCAGGCGGTACGGAATCTCGGGCGTGGTGTGCAGGGCGATCCCTTCCCAGACGAGTCGGGCCTCGTGTTCGCCGATGCCGTTCGAGCGGAGGAAGCGGCGTGCCTCGTCGGCGCCGTCGAGTTCGAAGCGTTGATCGTCGCGGCGGTAGCGTTCGGTCAGTCCCAGGTCGTGGAACATCGCTCCCACGTAGAGCAGCTCGGGGTCGGCCTTCAGGCCGAGCCGCCGACCCTGGAGCGTGCCGAAGAGGAAGACCCGCCGCGAATGGTGGAACAGCAGGTCGTCGGTGGCCTGGCGGACCAGTTCGGTGGCGTCGGTGGCGAGCTGCGAGTCGGGGATCTCGATGCCGGCGATCGTTGTCTGGCTCATCACGGTCCTGTCGGTTCGGGAGCCCGGCCGGGCTCCGATGCGTCAAGCGTCACCCGCTGGACCCGCCGGATGCGCTGTCCTATCTGCCATGCTTCCCTCAGATCAGGACAACAATCGAGGGGGTTGACGCGGTGGGCAGCCGGACGGCAGGGGTACACCGGGTCACCGCCCTCGTCTTCGACGGGATGACGTTGCTGGACCTCGCCGGACCGTTCGAGGTCTTCGCCGAGGCCGCCAAGTTCGGCGCCCGGTACGAGCTGGGGGTGCGCTCCAGCGACGGTGCCGCCGTTCGTGCCTCGAATGGCCTGCGCGTCCAGGTGGATGGCGCGGTCGACGCGGCCATTGACGTCGGGACCGCCCTCGTGGTCGGCGGCGACGTGCTGGCGGTGCGCCCGATCAGTGCCGAGCTCACCGCCGCCGCCGCGGCGCTGTCGCGCGGCGCCGACCGCACCGCAGCGGTCTGCACCGGCGCGTTCGTCCTGGCCGCCGCCGGCCTGCTGGACGGTCGGCGGGCGACCACGCACTGGCAGCACGCGCGGTTGCTTTCGGCCGCTTTTCCGCAGGTCAGTGTGGAGAGCGACGCGATCTTCGTGCGGGATGGGACGGTCTTCACCTCGGCCGGCGTGTCCGCGGGCATCGACCTCGCGTTGGCCCTGGTGGAGCGCGACCATGGTCCGGAGATCGCCCGGTCGGTGGCCCAGTCGCTCGTCGTCTTCCTGCAGCGGCCGGGCGGCCAGTCACAGTTCTCGCCGTCGCTTGCCCTGCCCCGACCTCGCACTCCGGTGCTGCGGCAGGTGATCGACGCGGTGGCTGCCGACCCGGCCGACGACCACTCGGTGACGGCCCTTGCCGCCCGGGCGCATGTCAGCCCCCGTCACCTCTCCCGGATGTTCCGGCAGGAGCTTGGCAGCAGCCCCAGCAAGTACGTGGAGGGCGTGCGGGTCGACGCTGCCATCCGGCTGCTGCACGCGGGGAAGTCGGTCACCGCCTGCGCTCAACAGGTCGGCATTGGCAGCCCGGAGACGTTGCGTCGGATGTTTCTCGCCCGGGTGGGGGTGCCGCCCCGCGCCTATCAGCAGCGATTTCGAACGACGGAGCGGGACTCGACGGTGGTGCCGGACGACGAGGGCCCGCCGGACTGGTGAACCGCGCGGCGTGCCCCCCGGTGCGATCGCGCCGGAGGGCACGCCGCGCCGTGCTGTGCACGGATCAGACGCTGGCAAAGTGCTCACGGTGATCGTGGGCGAACTCGGCGAAGGTCCGCGGCTTCCGGCCAACGACTCGCTCGACATGGTCGTTGGTGAAGTCGCCCCACCCGGAGCCGTAGGCGACCCGGTACTCGGCGAGGACCTCGGCCGACCACTGGTCGAGGCCGGCCTGGAGCAGGCCGTCGTGCGTCTGTTCCGGACTCTGCGGCACGTAGCGCACCGGCTGGCCGAGCGTGCGGGCGATCTCGTCGGCCGCCTGGTCCAGGGTGATGCTCTCCGGGCCGGTGGGCGTGTAGATCCTGCCTTCGTGCCGCTCGGGTGCGGCGAGGATCGCCGCGCCTGCGGCGGCGATGTCCCGGGCGTCGATCAGGCCGACCCGCGCGTCACCGAAGAGCCCGTAGAGGTGCTCACCGGCCTTGGCGACGAGCAGGTTCTGCATGAAGTAGCTCGGCCGCAGGATCGTCCAGGGGATGCCCGACTCCTGCAGTTCCGCGTCGGAGAGCGCGTGCAGTCGGCCGTTGCGGGTCGGCGCGTCGTGCGCGGCGCCGATCGCGGAGAGTCGGACGATGTGCCGCACCCCGGCCTGCCGGGCCGCCCACACCGCGTTCATGCTCTGGCTCGGTGCGAGCGGACCCATCGGCATCAGCAGCCACAGCGTCGTCACGCCCTCGAATGCCGAGGTCAGTGTGGTGGGGCGGTCCAGGTCGCCGACGACGTACTCGACCCCGTCGAGCCCGGGCGTACGCGACGCGTCCCGCACGAGCGCGCGGACCGGCTGCTGGCCGGCCAACTCCCGCAGCACCTCCCGCGACACGGTGCCGTTTGCCCCGGTTATCAGAATGGTCATGGTCATCCTCTCGGTCAGGCGGACCGAGGTCGGATCATCGGTCGCCGCCAGCGACGATATAGTCCAAAACTTGTACAGTCCAATGATTGGACCAAAATATGAAGCGCAGCACACTGAAGGAACAGGATCCTGACCTTGGGATCCTGGCCGTGCAACTCTCCGCCCGCGTCCAGCGGGAGATCTTTCGACGCGCGGCGGAGCAGGGCTTCGACGACGTCCGGCCCCGCCACGGCGCGGTCCTCGCCTACCTGGACGCCGAGGGCACCCGCCCCGGTGAGCTGGCCCGGCTGGCCGGCCGGAACAAGCAGACGATGGGCGCGATCCTCGACGAGTTGGAGCGGCTCGGCTACGTCCGGCGTACGCCCGACCCGGCCGACCGGCGGGCAAAGTTGATCGTGCCGACGGATCGGGGCCGCAACTTCATCGCGGCCACCGACGGCTTCGTGCACCTGATCGAGCAGAAACTCGCCGACACGCTCGGGCCCGACCGGTACCGCGACTTCCGGGACGCACTGGGCCGTGGCGTGGCGAGCCTCCCGGCGACCGGTCAGGACACCGAGGGCTGAGCTGGCATGTGCCGGCGCCAACCGGGTACGCCGCCGTGGCCCCGGGGGTCGGCGGAACGCCCAGGCTGACCGCATTTCACGCAGCCGAGGAGCACCGACATGCCTATCGCGGGGCGGGGCCGACTCACACCGACGGTCTCCCTGGTGCTGCTGGCGTCGATCCTGGTGTCGTTCCTGGCCGCATCGGCGGCCCCGACCCCGCTCTACGGCGTGTACCAGGAACGCTGGCACTTCTCGCCGGTCACCACGACAGTGGTGTTCGCCGTCTATGCGCTCGCGGTGCTGGGGTCGCTGCTCACGTTCGGCAGGTTGTCCGACCACCTCGGTCGGCGGCCGGTGCTGGCCGTCGCGATCACGGTGCAGATGCTCGCGCTGGTCGTCTTCATCTTCGCCAACGGCGTCGCGGCCCTGTTGGTCGCCCGCCTCGTGCAGGGGCTGGCCGCCGGTGCCGCCACCGGCGCCGTGGGCGCCGCCATGCTCGACATCGACCGGGCTCGGGGCACGCTCGCGAACTCGATCGCCCCCGGTATCGGAACCGGGACCGGTGCCCTGCTCTCGGCGCTGCTCATCCAGTTCCTGCCCGCTCCGACGCGACTGGTGTACGTCGTGCTGCTCGTGATCCTGCTGATCCAGGCCGTCGGGGTCGCGCTGATGCCGGAGACGGTCACCCCGATGGCCGGTGCCCGACGCAGCCTGCGCCCGGATGTCACGCTGCCCCGCTCGGTACGCCAGCCCGTCCTGGTCGTCGTCCCGGTGCTCTTCGCGGTCTGGGCGCTGGCCGGCTTCTTCGGCGCGCTCGGCCCGGCGCTTGTGCGCAGTCTCATGAACACGTCGATCGTGGTCGGCGGTCTGGTCCTCTTCGTCTTCGCCGTCTTCGGATCGGTCGCCGTGCTGGTACAGCGCAACACCGCCGCGCGGACCGTGATCCTGACCGGGATCGTCGCACTCATCCTGGGCATGATCGTCACGTTGGTGGCGATCATGGCGGAGTCCATCCCCGGCTTCTTCGTCGGCCTCGCGCTCGGGGGCGTCGGCTTCGGCAGCGGCTTCCAGGGCAGCCTCAAGACGGTCATGCCGCTGGTCGAGGCGCACCAACGCGCCAGCGTGCTGTCAGTGCTCTACGTCGTCTGCTACGTCGGCTTCGGTCTCCCCACGGTGATCGCCGGCTTCCTCGTGGTCTACGCCGGCGGCCTGCCGCGGACCGCCGACGAATACTCCGTCGCCGTCATCCTCCTCGCTTTGGTCGCCCTGTTGGGGGTACGCAGGGCCACCCGGCTGGCGTCGGGCTGATGCCGGGAAGCCGGCGCCGAGCACTGACGCAAGCAGCAGCGCGATGATCAGAAAGGGAGGGGCGATGAGCCCGAAGGTGGCCCAGGGCGAGGCGAGCGCGACGTCGCGGATCGAGAGCCTCGACGTCAAACTCGAGGTGATCGTCATTCCGGTGTCGGATGTCGACCGGGCGAAGGCGTTCTACGAACGACTCGGATGGCGGCTCGACCAGACCCCGCCCGGCATCGTCCAGTTGACGCCGCACGGCTCAGCGTGCTCCGTACAGTTCGGCCCCGGGCTCACGCCGGCGGCACCCGGCTCGGCCATGGCGTACCTGATCGTGTCCGACATCGAGGCGGCCCACGACGCGCTCGTCGCCGCCGGAGTCGAGGTCGGCGACGTCTTCCACGTCAGCCCGGACGGCCCGGTTGACGGGCCGGACCCGCAGCGGCGCAGCTACGTCTCGCGCGCCACCCTGCGCGACCCGGACGGCAACACCTGGCTGATGCAGGAGATCACGACCAGGCTCCCGGGGCGCATCGAGGGCGGCCTGACGTCGTTCAGCTCCACCAGCGACCTGGCGAGCGCGCTGCGGCGCGCGGCCGCCGCGCACGGGGAGCACGAGAAACGTACCGGCGAGCGGGACGACAACTGGCCCGACTGGTACGCGGCGTACATGGTCAGCGAGCAGTCGGGGGCCAAGCCGCCCGAGTGAGTCCCGCCGACCGCGTCGGGCCCGGCCGGGCTCCGGGGCTCCCTGTGGTCGGCGCGGGGCCGGTGAGTCATTGATGACTCACCGGCACCACCGTGAGGGGCCGTGCTCGACAGCGAGAAGTGAACCCGGCGGCCGGGGTTCAGGAAGCTGCTCGCCAGACCCAGTTGCGGCGTTCGTAGAGCGGCACCAGCCCGGCCCGGCGCATGTTGTTCAGCGACGGGTTCTGCTGACCGGGCGCGGGCTTGCCGGTCTCGGCGAACAGCCACCGGCATCCCGCCTCGGCGGCGGCGCGGGCGCGGGCGCCGATCAGCGCCGACTGCGCCCCGAGACCGCGGTGCCCGGAGGCCGTCGCCGCGGCGTTGAGCGACGCGGCCTCGCCGTGCAGGAACAGATTGCCGCCCGCCACCAGCTCGCCGTCGTCCCAGGCCGCGAACGGTCGCCACGCCGGCTGGCCGACCGTCGCGGCCAGCATGTCGGTGAGCCCACCGGTCGGCATGCCGAACCCGGCGAGCAGCACATCGGCCCAGCGCTGCGCCTCGGCGGCCGGCACCGGGGCGACGCGCAGGCGGGTCTGCGCCGTGGCGACGTCGCCGGGTCGGGCGGCGAGCTTGACCCAGGTGCTTCCCGGCTCAAGCCCCCGCGCGGCGGCGACCTCGTCGAATCCGGCGGGCAGCACCGACGGAACGAGTTGGAGGACAGCCTGCTCGACGCCCTGCACCCGGTAGAAGTCGAGGACCTCATCCAGGGTCTGCGTGGTGAACGGCTCGGTGGTGCCGAAGCCGAGGGCTTTGTTCCAGTAACCGGCGGACGGATCGTTGCGCATGGCGAGGGCGACACCGCCGCCGATGCGGGTGGTCGCGATCCCGAGATCGGTGTACGTGGGCCCGGGCGCCTGTGACTCGTAGGAGTACATGAATTCGCACTCCACGGTTTCGGCGAGCGGGGTCAGGTCGGCTGGCGCGGTCATCGGCTGATTATCGTCTGGTCCGTTCCCAGGCCCGTACCAGCTGCATCCGGTTGTGGATGCCCAGCTTGTGATATATGGAGCGGAGTTGGGTGTCCACGGTGTGGAAGGAGACAAAGAGACTCCGTGCCGCCTCCTTCTTCGTGGCGCCAGCGGCGAGCATCTCGGCCACCCGCTCCTCGGCGGGGGTGAGCGCGTCGATGCCCCAGCTTGGCGGCTCGTCGATCGACGGCCGGTGGCGCCCGGTGGCGGTGAGGTCGGCGCAGCGCCGGTCGGCGATCGCCTGGTCGCCAGGGGCGCCGATCCGCGCGTAGAGGGCAGCTGCCTCGTGCGCGGCATCGCGCGCCTCCCCGGACCGCGCCCGGGGGCTGTTCGCGAGGTCGAGCAACGCGTCGGCAAGCGCCGGCCGGGCGGCGGTGGTGCGTAGCTGGTCGACCGCCGACCGGAGCGCGTCCGGGTCACCGTCGCGCAACCCTCGGGTCTGGTCGGCCAGCGCGTGCCACAGTGGCACCGGCGTACGGGTGGACACCAGCTCGACCAGTTCGGTGACCCGGGAGGCGGCCTGGGTGTCGCCGGTGGCCACCGCCGCGCGTACCAGTCGGGGGCCGAAGTGCGGCACCGGCAGGAGTGACCGCGCCGACCGGTGCAGGTCGGCGACGACCCGGGTGAGCAGACCGGCCGGTGTGCTCAGGGCGGGGTCACGAACCGCCACACAGAACGCGAGAGTCCACATCGTACGGTCGGGCCATCGGTCCTCGTCGAGGCAGGCGCGGAGGATGGCGCGCGCGTCGTCGTGTTCGCCACGGCGACAGCGGACCTCACCGATCACCGCGATCAACAGGGCGCGCACCTCCTCACTGAGGTCCGCCGGGCCGGAGCTGAGCGTCGTGACGGCCAGCGCGGCCGCCTCGGGCAGCTCTCCCACGGCCACCATGCGCAGACAGTCCAGCGCGGTCAGCCCGGTGAGTGGAACGTCGGTCGACGCGGGCGCCTGGCGGATCGCGGCCCGCGCGTCCTGGTGCCGGCCCAGGCCGAGCTGCACGAGGATCCGTTCCGCCCGGATGGACGGTGCGTCGGCGCGTGCCGCCCAGGAGTCCGGGTCCAGGGCCGCCAGCACAGCCTGTGCGCCCGGCAGGTCACCGTGCGCGAGCGAGCGGGCGGCCCGGCCGAGGGCGAGGTGGCGGGCGGACGCCTGATCACCCGAAGCGGCGTGCGCGGTGCCCGCCTCGCGGAGCAGGGCATCGGTGTCCGGATGTCCGGTGCGGGCCGCGATCGTGGCGATCAGGGCGAGCACGGTGCCGCGGCTGCGGGCGTCCAGTCGGAGGTTGAGCGCCTCCCGCAGGCCAGCGAGGGCGATGGTCGGCTGCGCCAGTGCCACGAGCTGTGCCAGGCGCCCGAGCAGATGGGCACGGTGGCGCTCGCCGCTGCGGTTCGTGGCGATCTCCACAGCCAGGACGTGGAGCGCCTCCATCCCGCGTCCGGCGAGCCTGAGCTGGCCTGCCGTGGTGAACAGCCGGTGCCGTCGTTGCTCGGCATCGGCGGCGATGACGTCGGCCGGCAGCGCGCCGGCATTGAAGGATGATTCGGACAATGGCGTTCTCCCCGGTTGTTACCAGGCGCGTCGAAATGCCGTCCTGCGACCGAGCCTAGCCAGGGCGGCAGGTGCGGGCGACCAGATCGACGAACCGGCGGGATCGTGCCGAATGACCCCCGCCGTCCCAGATTTGACCTGCGGTAATGGCGCGATCACGTGATGCGACCGGCGCCGTTCCGCGCCGATCATCGAACCATGGCCCAGCTCACCGAGCTTCCCGGTCTGCATCGGCTCCGGGTCGTACTGCTGATGTTCGTCCTCTATGCCGGCACCGGTGCGGGTGGTCACGCTCCGGCGTGGAGCCGCCTGGTGCTGATGGTGACCGCAGCGGCGATTCCGGTGGCGATCGCGGTCCAGTACGGCTGGCCCGGAGTGCGTGCCCTGCTGGCGATCTCGCCCCGGCTGCGGCTGCGGGGCGGATCCGTTCCCGCACCCGGTCCGATCCAACCCGAGTGAGGAGCAGCGACCATGGCGCACAGCGATCCCCAGCCGCGGCGCGGCGATCAGGGCGCCGCGCCCTTCGCGGGCCGCAACGTCGAACTTGAGCGGCAGAACCCGGACCTCCTGGTTCCGCCCACTACCGACAGCCGGCTGGTGCCCAACCTCAAGTTCTCGTTCTCCCAGGCGCACACCCGGGTGGAGAAGGGTGGCTGGACCAGGGAGGTCACCAGCCGCGACCTGCCGATCGCCAGTCAACTGGCCGGCGTCCAGTTCGGTCTCGAGCCGGGCGCGTACCGGGAGATCCACTGGCACCAGCAGTCCGAGTGGGCGTACATGCTAAGCGGCAGCTGCCGGATCAGCGCCGTCGACCACGAGGGACGCAACTTCATCGAGGACGTGAAGGCGGGCGATCTGTGGTTCTTTCCGCAGGGTGTGCCGCACAACATCCAGGCGTTGCGGGACGGCGCGCAGTTCCTGCTGGTCTTCGACGACGGCGCGTTTTCGGAGAACAACACGTTCCTGCTCAGCGACTTCTTCGCACACACCCCTCGGCACGTGCTGGCCAAGAACTTCGGCTGGACGCTGGAACAGATGGAGAACCTGCCCGAGCGGGAGAAGTACATCTTCCAGGGCGACGTCCCGCCGCCCCTGCAACAGGACCGGGTGGTCAGCCCGACCGGTGACATCCCACGAAGCTTCAAGCACCGGATGCTTGCGCAGACCCCGCAACGTTTCCGCGGCGGAACGGTGCGGATCACCGACTCGACCAACTTCGCCGCCTCCGTGACCACCGCAGCGGCCCTGGTCGAGGTCGAGCCGGGAGGGATGCGCGAGTTGCACTGGCATCCCACCACCGACGAGTGGCAGTACTACATCTCCGGCACCGGGCGGATGGGCGTCTTCGCCTCGCAGGCCGCGGCTCGGACGTTCGACTTCCAGGCCGGCGACGTGGGTTACGTCCCGTTCGCGTACGGCCACTACATCGAGAACACCGGCGACGAGCCACTGGTGTTCCTGGAGATGTTCCGCCATCCCCGGTTCGAGGACATCTCGGTGATGCAGTGGATGGCCAACACGCCCCACGAGGTCATCGCCGACACGATCAACGTGCAGAAGTCGATCGTCGACAGCCTGCCGAACACCAAACAGGTGGTGATCTGAGCGAAGGGTTGCCCTCCGACCGGGCCTCGCCGGCCCGGTCACGACGAACGGCCTTCTCAGGCGCCGGTGCGGTCACCGAGGAAGTCGCCCGGCCGCGAATCCGGTCGGATAGCGTCGACGTGACGTCCTGACCACGGAGAGTGTGGAATGTCATGCGTGCTGCGGTGCTGCGGGAGTTCGACGTTCCGCTGACGGTCGAGGAGATCGATCAACCAACTCCCGGGGCGGGGCAGGTGCTGGTGCGGATCGTCGCCAGCGGGGTCAACCCACTCGACACGAAGATCCAGGCAGGTAAGGCCGCGCACGCGCGTGTCCAGCCGCCCGCGGTGCTCGGCCTGGACCTGGCCGGTGTCGTGGCGGCGGTCGGCACGGACGTGACCGGCTTCGCGCCGGGAGACGAGGTGTACGGGCTGTGCGGGGGAGTGGGCGACCTGCAGGGCTCGCTCGCCGAGTACGCCGCCGTGGACGCCCGGTTGCTGGCCCACAAGCCGAGGAGTCTCTCGATGCGGGAGGCAGCCGCGTTGCCACTGGCGGCAGTCACCTCCTGGGAGGGGCTGGTCGACCGGGCCGGCGTCCACGCCGGGCAGAAGGTGCTGGTGCACGGCGGTGCCGGCGGGGTCGGATACGTGGGTGTGCAACTTGCCCAGGCGCGGGGCGCCGAGGCGTACGCCACGGGCGGTCCGGCGAGCATGCGGGTGATCGAGAGCCTGGGCGCCGTGCCGATCGACTACACCGCGACCGACGTCGAGGAGTACGTCGAGAGGTACACCGGCGGCGAGGGGTTCGACATCGTCGTCGACAACGTCGGTGGCGCGACGCTCGACGCGTCGTTCGCGGCGGTACGCACCTATCACGGGCACGTCGTCAGCGCGCTGGGCTGGGGCTCACACTCGCTCGCCCCGCTGTCGTTCCGTGGCGCGACCTACTCCGGCGTGTTCACCCTGCTGCCGATGCTCACCGGGCGGGGCCGCGAACACCACGGCGTCATCCTCCGCGAGATCGCGTCGCTGGCCGACGCCGGCGCGCTGCGCCCCCGACTGGACGGGCGCCGGTTCACGCTCGACACCGTGATGGACGCTCACCACCTGGTCGGCGGCGGCACCGCCGAGGGCAAGGTCGTCGTGGACATCGCCGACTGAGCAGTCGCCACCCAACGTCCGGTTGGTGCGGGACGGCCCTGCTGACCGGCCCTGCTCGCCGACGCTGCTGGTTCGCCCGGTCATCAGCTGGCTGGGAGAGGATCAGCTGGCACCCCTGAACGCTCCAGCCAAGATCGCATCTGTGGTCGATGGGCAGTGAGCACGACGGGTTGATCGATTCGGCCCCCGACCTGCGGGAAGCCGAGTGGATCAACGTCGTACGCTCCGGCCAGCCGACGAGACTCCCGCGGCTTGCGCTCGCTGTGCCGGCGGACGGCGTCGCCGCGGTGCCGTCGATGCTGACCCGGCCCTGACCGGGTTGGCGCAGCAGGGCCAGGACCCGTCCATCGGTGGTGACGGCCACCGGTGACCGGCTAGGGTTCCGGGATGTTCCGCGCCGTCGTGTTGATCGCTGCTGTGGTGCTCGCCGCGGATCAGCTCACCAAGTACTGGGCCGAGTCCGCGCTCTCCGGCGGGCAGACCATCACCGTTCTCGGTGACCTGCTGCAACTGCGGCTCGTGTACAACCCGGGTGCCGCCTTCTCGATCGGCTCCGCATACACCTGGATCTTCGCGGTGTTCGCGGCGGCGGCGGTGGTCGCGGTGGCGGTCGTGGCGCGGCGGGTCACGACGCGCGCCTGGGCGGTGGCGTTGGGCCTGGTGCTCGGCGGCGCGACGACGCACCTGCTGGACCGCCTCTTCCGGGAGCCGGGGTTCGCTCGCGGGCACGTGGTGGACTTCATCGACTACGCCGGGTTCTTCGTCGGCAACGTCGCCGACATCGCGCTGGTGGTCGGTGTGGGCATCGTCATGCTGCTCAACGTGCGCGGCGTTCCGCTGCGCGCCACGGCGGGCGAGACCCGTGAGCAGGTGCCGTCAGGCTCCTGAGCCGCCCGCCGGGCCGACGGGGACGACGTCGTCGTCTGGGCCGATCAGGACGACCTCCAGCCGGCGCGGGCCGTGCACCCCCTCGACGCGGTTGAGCTCGATGTCGCTGGTCGCGGACGGGCCGGAGATCCAGGTCTGTGGCGCGCGCGGGTCCAGCCGGGTCAGCGCCTCCGGCAGCAGACCGACGACCTGGTCGGTGCGGACGACGCAGATGTGCCGGTCGGGCACCAGGGTGAGCGCGCGCCGACCCTGCGCCGGGCCGGCGTCGAGGATGATGGTGCCGGTGTCGGCGACCGCGACGGCGCAGCCGGTCAGGACCGCGTCCAGCTCGTCGAGCGCGGCCGGTGACAGCGGGGGCGCGTCGCGGTGCAGCTCTCCGGCGTAACCGGCCAGCCATTCGGAGGCGACGTCGGTGGGGACGGCGAGCCGGTCGACACCACTGAGCAGCCGGGGCAGGGCGTCGATGCCACGGTGGACGACCGCCCGGTAGTCCTCCAGGCGGTCGACCAGGGCCGCGATCAGGTCGGCGCGGTCGTCGACCCGGCGGTACCGGCGGGGCACCTGCACCGGCGGCGGGCTGTCGGCCAGGGCCGTCCGGAGTCGCGCCAGGATCTCGTCACGTGCGCTCACTGCTTTCCCCACCATTCCCGGAAGGTCTGCGGCGCGGGCAGCGGCAGGTCTCGCGACCGGGTCCACGCCGAGGCGGGCCAGGGCAGTCGCCGCAGCGTGCGGGCGCCGGTGCGCCGCTCACGGTACGCCCCGAGCGGCCCCGCGCCGGTGCGGGCCAGGCGCAGGGCGGCGGCCCACCGCCGAGGGCTGCGCATCACCCAGGCCAGGACGCGCATGGTGGCCCGTTCCGCCGGCGGGTGCGGTGCCTGCTGGCGCAGGTGGACCAGGATCTCCGGAATGTTGATCTTCACGGGGCACACGTCGTAGCAGGCGCCGCAGAGGGTCGACGCGTACGGCAGCGAGGCGTTGTCGGCCACGCCGGTCAGCTGCGGCGACAGGATCGCACCGATCGGCCCCGGATACACCGAGCCGTACGCGTGCCCGCCGGCCCGCTCGTACACTGGGCAGACGTTGAGGCACGCCGAGCAGCGGATACAGGACAGCGCCGGCCGCCCGACCGGATCGGCGAGCACCGCGGACCGGCCATTGTCGACAAGCACGACGTGCACGTCCTGCGGGCCGTCCCCGGCTGTGACACCCGTCCACATCGAGGTGTACGGGTTCATCCGCTCACCGGTCGAGGATCGCGGCAGCAGTTGCAGGAAGACCTCCAGATCGGTGAAGGTCGGCAGCAGCTTCTCGACGCCGACGACGCTGATCAGCATCTCCGGGAGGGTGAGGCACATGCGCCCGTTGCCCTCGGACTCCACCACCACGAGCGTGCCGGTGTCGGCGACGGCGAAGTTCGCCCCGGAGACGGCGACCCGGGCGGAGAGGAAACGTCGTCGCAGGTGGGCGCGGGCCGCCTCGGCCAGCGCGGCCGGTTCGTCGCTCAGGTCGGCCGGCGCGTCGGGCATGCGACGTTGGAAGATCTCCCGGATCTGGGCCCGGTTGTAGTGGATCGCCGGCACCAGGATGTGCGAGGGGGTGTCCTCACCGAGCTGCACGATCAACTCCGCGAGGTCGGTCTCGTACGCGGCGATCCCGGCGGCCTCCAGCGCCTCGTTGAGCTCGATCTCCTGGGTGGCCATCGACTTGACCTTCACGACCTCGTCGGCCCCGGCCGCCCGGGTCAACGCGACAACGATCCGGCACGCCTCGGCCGCGTCGCGGGCCCAGTGCACTGTGGCGCCGGCGGCGGTGACGGACGCCTCGAACTGCTCCAGCAACTCCGGCAACCGACGTTGCACGTCCGCCTTGATCGCCGAGCCGGCGTCGCGCAGCGCCTCCCAGTCGGGTACCTCGTCGACGACCCGGGCTCGCTTGGCACGGATGGTGCGGGTGGCCCGGTGCAGGTTGGCCCGCAGTTGCGTGTCGGCCACGGCCGGCTTGGCGGCGGTGGGAAACGGCAGCGGCGTGCGGATCCGCCCGCCCCCGGTGGCGGGCGCGACCGGATGGCTCATGAGCTGGCTCCCGTCTCGGCGAGAATCTCGGCGTAGTGCACGGCCCGTACGCCCGACCGGTGGCGGTCGAGGCCGCCGCCGATGTGCGCCAGGCAGGAGTTGTCGGCCGCGGCGAGCACCCGTGCGCCGGTGTCGCGGACCCGGGCGCACTTGTCGGTGAGCATCGCTGTGGAGACGTCCGGGTTCTTCACTGCGAACGTGCCGCCGAAACCACAGCACTCCTCGGCATCGCCCAGCTCGACCAACTTGATCCCGCGCACCTGGCGCAGCAGGGTCAGCGGCCGGTCGCCGAGGCGCAGCATCCGCAGGCCGTGGCAGGTGGGGTGGTAGGTGACGGTCTCCGGGAACTCGGCACCGACGTCGGTGACGCCGAGAACGTCGACGAGCAGCTCGGACAGCTCGTACGTGCGGGCGGCCACAGAGGTGGCGGGAGGGTGCAGGCGCGGGTACTGGTCGCGGATCATCGCGGTGCACGACCCGGACGGCACGACGATGGCGTCGTAGGAGTCGAAGACGTCGACGTAGTTGCGCACCATCGGCAGCGCCTCGGCCCGGTAGCCCGTGTTGGCGTGCATCTGCCCGCAACAGGTCTGGTCGGTGGGGAAGTCGACGGTGTGGCCGAGTCGCCGCAGGATGCGGGTGACCGCGATCCCGGTGGCCGGGAACGCGAGGTCGTTGACGCAGGTGATGAAGAGGGCGATCCGCACGACGGCTCCTCGGGAATGTGGGGGTGGGTCACGCCGATTCGCGCGGTGTTCCGGGGGCGGGGAGCTGGTCGAAGGCGGGCAGGTGGCGCTCCCGGGCGGCGCTGAGGTGGGCCCGCATCGCTTCGGTGGCGGCTGCCGCGTCGCTGGCGACGATGGCGGCGGCGATGCGCTGGTGCTCGGTGTTGGTGTCCGACGCGCCGGCGACCGGGAAGTACAGCCGGTGCAGGTGCAGGTGTGAGTGCAGCCGCGTGATGGTGTCCCGCAGCAGTGGACTGCCGGAGACCTCGGCGATCAGGTCGTGGAACTTCGCGTCCAGCGCGGTGAAGGCGGCGTGTCGGCGATATCCGTCGCCGGCCTCCACATCGATGCTCGCCGCCGCCTCGACGCTGATCCGTTGGCGTGCTTCGGCGGAGGCGTGCGTGGCGGCCCGTCCGGCGGTGGCGCCCTCCAGCAGTTGGCGGACGTCGAACAGGTCGTCGAACTCGGCCCGGCTCAGCAGCGGGGTGGTGCTGTAGCCGGAGAGCGGACGTTTCCGGACCAGACCGTCGGCCTCCAGCCGGGCGAGGGCCTCGCGGACCGGGGTGGGGGAGACGTCCAGCTCCCGGGCGAGCGCGTCGATGTTCACCCGCTCGCCGGGGGGAAGGATGTGGTCCATGACCAGCGTCTTTATCGACTCGTAGACGTCCTCGGCGAGGGTGAGTCGACGGGCGGGACGGAGTCGACCCTCGCGAGGCTCCTGCTGGGCCATCTCGTCTCCTCAGCAACCCCTTGACTGCGCCGGTGTGAGCGAGTACACACTAGCAAAGCAACATCCTATAGGAAATAGGCCGAGCTGCACCAAAGCTCACATTGTCGGTGAACTGGACGACGGCCACGACCGAACAGGTCCGCCGGTGATCCGGTTCCCCACCGTCGAAGCCCTCCGGCCTGCTCGCCGAGGCCAGCCCCGCAATTCATACCTATGCACTGGAGGTTGATTCGTGAGATTCATGCGCGTCGGGCCCGTGGGGCGGGAACGCCCCGTGCTGTACGTCGATGGGCGGCACTTCGACCTCTCGTCGCTCACCGCCGACATTGACGGCGAGTTCCTCGCCGGCGACGGCGTCCGGCGGGTCCGCGAGGCCGCCGACCTGCCCGAGATCGACGTCACCGGTCAGCGGGTCGGCGCACCCGTCGCCCGGCCCGGGGTGGTGCTCTGCGTGGGGCAGAACTACGCCGCGCACGCCGCCGAATCGGGTGCCGCGCCACCGGCCGACCCGATCATCTTCTACAAGGCGCCCAACACCGTCGTCGGCCCGTACGACGACGTCCTGATCCCACGCGGATCGACGAAGACCGACTGGGAGGTGGAGCTGGCGGTGGTGATCGGTCGACCGGCCCGCTACCTCGCCTCACCGGCCGACGCCCTCGGGCACATCGCCGGGTACGTGCTGTCCAACGACGTCTCCGAGCGGGACTTCCAACTCGCCGTCTCGGGCGGCCAGTGGTCGAAGGGCAAGTCCTGTGAGACGTTCCAGCCGCTCGGCCCGTGGCTGGTCACCGCCGACGAGATCGGCGACCCGCAGGCGCTACGGCTGCGTTCCTGGGTCAACGGCGAGCCCCGCCAGGACTCCAGCACCAAAGACATGATCTTCGAGGTGGCATACCTGGTCTGGCACCTGTCGCAGTACACAGTGCTGGATCCGGGCGACGTCATCAACACCGGCACCCCGCAGGGGGTGGCGCTCTCCGGTCGGTTCCCGTACCTGGCCGCCGGTGACGTGATGGAGGTCGAAATCGACGGCCTGGGCCGGCAGCGCACCACGCTCCGGGACGCCTGATGGCGGTGCGTCACCTCACTGGACCACTCGGAAAGGGAGAGCAGCATGCGATGTGACGGCCTCGTGGCGGTGGTGACCGGGGGTGGATCGGGGATCGGGCTTGCCTGCGTGCGGGCGTTCGCCGCCGCCGGCGCCCGGGTGGGTGTCCTGGACCTGGAGCTGTCGGGCCTGCCGGAGGCTCCTGACGTGCTCGGCGTCCGAGCGGACGTGGCCGACCGGTCCTCCCTCGGCGCGGCCGTCGCCTCGGTCGCGGAGGCGTTCGGCGGCATCGACATCCTGGTGAACAACGCCGGCATCTCGGCTGTGGGCACCGTGGAGGACGACGACGACGAGCAGTGGAGTCGGGTACTCGACGTCAACGTCTCCGGCGTGGCCCGAACCAGCGCGGTCACCCTGCCGTACCTGCGGCGGTCGTCGTCCGCGGCGATCGTCAACATCTCCTCGATCGCGGCGACCGTCGGCCTGCCCCGACGCGCCCTGTACTCGGCGTCGAAGGGTGCCGTGCACGCCCTCACCCTCGCCATGGCCGCCGACCTGGTGACGGAGGGTGTCCGGGTCAACTGCGTCGCCCCCGGCACCGTCGACACACCCTGGGTGGCCCGCCTGCTCGCCGGCGCGGCCGACCCGACGGCCGAAAAGCGGCAGCTGGCGTCCCGGCAGCCGACCGGCCGCCTGGTGACCGCCGACGAGGTGGCAGCCGCCGTCGTCTACCTCGCGTCGCCCGCGACCGGGTCGGTGACCGGCTCGTCGCTGCCGGTGGACGGCGGCATGTCCGGCCTGCGCCTACCCGCCAGGGTCCCGCCCGCGGCCGGTACCGCCGAACCGGGCGCGTGACATGATTGCGCCATGGGGAAACAGCAGGACGTCGGCGAGGCCGACCGTCACAGCGGGTCCGGCACCACCGCCCACCGTCCGATCGGTGGCAGCGCTGACGCTCGTCTCGCCCTCGCCCAGGACCCCACAACGCCACAAATGACCCTTATCGACCTGGCGTCCGACCCGTCGGTCCTGGTCCGCAAGGCGGTGGCCGCTCGGGCCGACGCCCCCGCGCAGGCCCTGCGACCGCTCACCCGCGACCATGACCGTCAGGTCCGGGAGGCGGTGGCGAGAAACCCCTCCACCTCCGTCGCCAACCTCATGCGCCTGGTCAAGGACGCCGACCGGTGGGTCCGCTGGGCGGTCGCCGGCAACCCGGCCTGTGACGAGTCGATCCGCCAGGTCATGTCGCAGACCTCGGACAAGGAGCTTCGCGGTCTGCTCGCGGAGAGCCGGGAACTGGAGCCGGCGCTGGCCGCCAGGCTGATCGACGACGTCTCACCCGAGGTGCGGGAACGACTCGCCACGCACACCCACGACCCCGACGTGATCACCGCCCTGCTGGCCGATCGCACCGCACGCGTACGCAAGGGGGTTGCCCGTAACCCGCGGACCACCGCCGAGCAGCGCAGCGCGCTCGCCGCGGACCCGGTGGTCGACGTCCGTGCCGCGCTGGTGCGGGCCGTCGAGCTGAGCGAGGCGGATCTGGCCCGGCTGGTCGACGACCGCGCGGTGCAGGTCCGACTGGCGATGGCGACGTCCGAGTTCGTTCCGCCGCACATCCGGCAGGCGCTCACTCGCGACGCCGACGAGATGGTGGCCAGCGCGGCCCGGGACTACCGCCCCGGCGCCGGCAACGCCTCCGCGGTGCGGGCGCCCCGCATCGCGCACCGGCCCTCCGCTGCGGGTGGCGGCCGGTAGTACCAGGGCGCGTCACCGCTCCAACCATGATCAGGTGATGAAAAGTAGGTTCCAGGACCCTTCCTGACCTACTTTTCATCACCTGATCATCGCGCTCCGGTACGGGAAGTACAGCTCAGGTACTCAACCTGGTTTTGAAGCATTCACATGTGTCGTCCCGATCGACCCTACGCTGCGACTGCCCAGCTCTTCGGGCATCTGTCGGCAAGGGAGGATCAGCGGCGCGTATCAGGAGATCCAGGTCCAGGTACGTCGCGATGGCCGCCGAGTCCGGTTTAATCACGCTGGAGGAGACCGACACCGAGTGCTGCTACGCCCTCCAGGACAAGGTCTGGGTGCGCGGCCCCGGCGATGAGCCCTGGGAGGTCTACACCGTCATGGCCGATGCCGACACCCTGCCCAAGGCGAGCGCGCAGGAGTGTCGCTGTGGCGGATCGGCCGCCACGGAGGTGGGGGAGGCCTCGGCCGCCAGCGGGGCTGGGTCGCCCTGCTCAACGTCCGCGTCGGGGAGATAGGACTTCCCCCGACCACGTTCGCTCCGGCGTGAGTGATGAGTTGTCGCGTCCCCGCCCGTCATACCTCCGACAGGACATGACGAGGCGGAAGGATGACGTGATGAGTGCGGACACGCGGCTGGAGGAGCTGGGCGTGAGCGGTCTGGGCGAGGTCGACGAGCCGGCGTTCACGGGGCTGGCGCAGCGGCACCGGCGGGAACTGCACGTGCACTGCTACCGGATGCTCGGGTCGTTCGAGGATGCCGAGGACACCGTGCAGGAGACGTTCCTGCGGGCCTGGCGGCGGCGGGAGACGTTCAAGGGGCGGTCGACGTTCCGGGCCTGGCTGTACCGGATCGCCACCAACGCCTGCCTGGACCTGCTCGCCAAGCGCCGCCCGGCGCCGGCGACCGGCGGCGAGGTGCTGTGGTTGCAGCCCTACCCGGACCGGCTGCTCGACGAGCTGCCCGCCGGCGACGCGGACGAGCCGGAGACCCTCGCCGTCGCGCGGGAGACGATCGAGCTGGCGTACGTGGTCGCGGTCCAGCACCTCGCGCCGCGTCCACGGGCCGTGCTGATCCTGCGGGACGTGCTCGGCTGGCCGGCGAAGGACGTCGCGGAGCTGCTCGGAGACTCGGTCAACTCGGTCAACAGCGCCCTGCAGCGGGCTCGCGCCGGCATGCGGGAGCACCTGCCCGCCGAGCGGCAGGACTGGACCGGCGGCGAGGAGGACGCCGGCACGCGCGAGCTGGTGCGCCGCTTCACCGACGCCAGCGTGGCCACGAACGTCGACGTGCTCGCTGCCATGCTCCGCGACGACGTCCGCTACTCGATGCCGCCCACGCCGGGCCTGTACGTCGGCCGCGACGCGGTGGTGAACAGCTGGGTCGAGGATGGCTTCGATGGCATGACGGGCCTGCGCGCGGTCCCCACCTCGGTGAACCGGCAGCCCGCCGTCGCCTTCTACCACTGGCGGAAGCAGGAGGGCGCGTACCTGCCGTTGACTATCGACGTCCTGCGCATCACCGGCGGCGCCATCACCGAGGTCTTCGTCTTCCACGACGACCAGTTCCCGCGGCTCGGGCTGCCGGAGCGCCTGCCGGCGGACGGCACGGAGTAGTCCCGGTGTGGACGCTCACGCTGCCCGGTGGCGCACGTGCCGCAGTGGTCACGGCGGAGTGGTACGACGCGTTCGGTGTCGTCACCCGTGGGCGGGTGCAGCTGGAGCTGCGCGACGGAGAGCCCGGGCCGGTCCTTGGACGCGCTGCCGGGTTCTGGTTGCGCGGCACCGGCGTCCGCGCGCTGCGCAACCCCGGCCGTCGCACGGCGAGAGTGCGTGTCTTCACGCCCGGGGCCGTCACACGCCAGTCAACACCTCCTGTACGCCAGCCTCACCGTGAGGGAGACGCCATGAACAGCACGAAGGACACCGGGATCGTCGTCGGCCCGGCACCGGGCCGCCCCAGCTACCCCCACCGATTCCGCGGGCTCGCCGGCACCGGCTTGATTGCCACGCTCGCGGCGAGCGTGTCCACCACCCTCGCCGCGGCGCTGGCCCGGGGCGCCGGCGTCGACTTTCAGATCTCCGATGGGGGCGAGACGATTCCGTTGTCCGGGATCGCCGTGGTGACCGGCTTCTTCTCGATCGTGGGCGTCGTCATCGCCGTGGCGCTTCTCCGGTGGAGTGCTCGGCCCGCCGACCGGTTCGTCTGGACCGGAGTGGCGCTGACCGCGCTCTCACTGGTCCCGGCCCCCGTCTCCGGGGCGAACGCGGCCACCGTCACCGCCCTGCTCGGGCTGCACCTCATCGCCGCTGCGGTGATGATCCCCGTCCTGGTACGAAGCCTCCGCACCCGGACCGACTGACGCTGACAGTCTCCCCTGAGCGGGCGGGTGGTCACCCTGGTGACCACCCGCGCTTCAGCTACCGAGGTTTGGTAGTCGGATGGTGAAGGAGGTGCCTCGGCCCGGCGCGCTCTCAGGCTGCCTGGTCGCGCGCGGCGCTGATGCGGAACGGGTGGGTGTGCGCGGCACCGCAGCCGGCGCACCGGGCTCGAAACAGCAGGCTGGTCGGGGTGTCGACGGGACTCGACTTCACCTCGTAGCGGGTGCCTTCGATTAAGTGTAGAGGCGCCGCCAGCGGATCGGGCAGAGGCAGGCCGCCGCGCTCATGCCGTTGCCTGCCGGCGAACCGTACTGGGAGGCGTTCCTGGACGTCCCGGTTGGCGAGCCGGTCAGTGCCCAGTTTCAGTAATTAGTCGAGTCCGCGCCCGTCGTCAGCCAGGATGAGGTGCCATTTGTATTGCGGCATTTCGCTACCATGGCCGGGTGGCCGCTACCTCTCACCGGAAGCTGGTGTGGGCTGGGCGTCTCTTCCCCCTAGCCTACGTCGTGTTGCTGATCATGACGAGTCTCGGCGATGTATGGGCAGACTGGTGGTCCGGCGAGTCCACCATGGAGATGCGACTGTGGTCGTGCCCGATGCTGATCTGGAGTCGCATAGGCAAGGGACTCCAGCTTTTAGCCGGACTCGCTGTGATACTCGACCTGATCGATCTGGATCGCCTGCGGCGATTTGCGGTAAAACTCGACCGCAGAGGTCACGATCTCAGTCTTCTGGCGCCAATAGAGAGGCACCGCTCCAAGGTGTACGGCGTTCGTGAAGAGCTCGTCGAGTGCATCGTGGACACAAAGTACCTAGCGGCTCGAGGAGGCGCGACTCGTGACATCTCGTCTCTACGAGTCGAGCCCAGCCTCACCGTTTCCGAGGAGACGGTGAGCATACTCGGCAAAGTCGATGTCCCCGAGCTTTTGAGCAGAGTGCATGCCGAGGCAGCCAAGGAAGGGTGGCGTGGTGCGGAACTCACGTGGCGCGTCCGCGAACGCATCGATAGCTTCCTTGCTGGGCAGTTCGGTCCTGGTGAGCGGGGATGGTCGAGCAAGGTTGCTTACCAGTTTCAGGCGCGCAGCAGCATTTTCGGGATTCTTGGGATGACGGTAGCGTTAGCTGTCACCGCAGCCGTGGGCATGCTCCTGACCTCCACGGCGCTCAGTGGACGGATATCTGCACCCATCGTGCTCGCCGTCTTTATCGTAAGCGTCCCCATCGGAGTATTGCCGCTTGACGATTGGCGTCTAGGCGGTTCCTTACTGGCGGCCTGGCGCTCCGGCTGCGCCCGGATCTTGCGCCTCTTCGCCGAAATGATCGGCATTGCCCGGCCGGGACACGTGTTCCGTTGGGTGGCACTCTGGCTCTTCCTCGCGGGTATGCACTTCGACCTGTTGGCCTCGTGAGCCTGGATTCGACCTCCTGGGGGTGAGGCAAGACCAGGACTGCATCCGGGTCACCGAACCGGTCGACGATCAGCGTCCGCAGGTCATCGCGGGCGGCCCCGGGGGTGATCCACTCGGATTCACGGAAGTCGGGCATCCCCAGCCGTCCAATACCGCGACTTCCTGGAAGCCGAGTCGATCAGGGGGCGCAGGTCATCGGGTGGTCGGTGGACCGCCGTCCGTGCTTCGGTCGGGTAGGGCAGTCTGCTCCCACAGCGACTTCATCTCGTCGAAGGCCTGTTCCATCAGCTGCACCATCGCCTGCCGGGCGCGATCACCGTCGCGCCGTTGGATCGCCTGGGCGACGTCGGCGTGCATCTGGAGGGCCTGCTCATGCGGGTGGTGTGGCATGAGGTGGTGCTTGTGCCGGCCGGTGAGCACCTCCGCGACCAACTCCTGGAGCCGGACGAACATCTCGTTGCCGGAGGCGAGCAGGACGCGCCGGTGAAACTCGATGTCGAGGTGCAGGAAGCGCTCCTCGTCGCCGGCCTCGCCGGCCGCCCACATCTTCGCCGCCAACCCGACGAGGTCGCTCGCCTCGTCGCGACCGATCCTGCTGGCGGCCAGGAAGGCCGCGTGCGGCTCGACGGCGGTGCGCAGCTCGGTGATCGAGCGGAGCTGGGCCATCCGGCCGGCCGAGGCGAGACGCCAGCGGATCACCTGCGGGTCGAAGACGTTCCACGCGCTCGCCGGCCGGATCATCACTCCGACCCGTCGGCGCGCCTCGATGAATCCGATCGAGGCCAGCACCCGCAGCACCTCGCGGACGACCGAGCGGGACACCGCGTACCGGTCGACCAGCTCGTCGATGTTGAGGACCGATCCGGGTGCCAGCTCGCCGCCGCAGATGGCGGTGCCGAGGTGTTCGAGGACGCGCGCGTGCAGCCCGGACTCGGCGGGGAGGGCCAGAGCTGCTGCAACCTCTGTTGAGGACGGTTCCACGCAAAGATCATATCATTTGCATCTACCTCTTGAGATAGTCAGCTTATTCGGCCTAGCATCCCGATGTTAAGCGGATGTAACACCGAGGTAGCGGCTCTCCCGAGGGCGGCGGCCACGACAGAAGGAGAGACAAGCGTGCGACGTCGATCGATAATCGGCACTTCTCTGGCCGTGGTCACCGCCATGAGCCTGGCCGCCTGCGGCGGCGACGACGGCGGCGAAGACTCGAAGACCGTGCGCGTGACACTTGTCAACCACGTGTGGACAGAGAACCTCAAGAAAATCCTGCCGGAGTTCGAGAAGCAGTCCGGCCTCACTGTCGAAGTCACCCAGCTCGGCGAGGACCAGCTCTCCGACCAGTACAACGTCAAGCTGAACGCCGGGTCCGACGACCTCGACGTGATGATGTACCGGCCCCTGCAGGAGGGAAAGCTGTTCGGCAAGAACAAGTACCTCGCCGACCTGAGCGACAAGGTCAAGTCCGACGGCGCCTTCGAGGTCGGTGACTTCCAGGCCGGCCCGATGCAGGCGACGACCTACGAGGACAAGATCGTCGGGCTGCCGATCATCACCGAGCAGGAGGTCCTCTACTACCGCAAGGACCTGCTGACGAAGTCCGGCTTCACCGCGCCGCCCAAGACCCTCGACGAGCTCAAGACGCAGGCCGCGAAGATCGAGGCCGACAACCCCGGCGTCGCCGGCTTCGTCGCTCGTACCGGCAAGGCCGCCGCCGTCACGCAGTTCTCCAGCTTCCTCTTCAGCTTCGGCGGCGACTTCGTGGACGCCAGCGGAAAGGCCACTGTCAACACCGAGCAGGCCAAGCAGGCGTACGCCTACTACGGCGGGCTGCTCAGGGACCACGGCCCGGAGAACATCAGCACCGACATGAGCTGGTCGGAGGCGATGGCGATCTTCACGCAGGGCAAGGCCGCCTTCTACACCGAGGCCAACTCGCTCTACAAGAACGCCACCGACCCGACCAAGTCCAAGGTCGTCGACTCCGTCGGCTTCGCCGCCTTCCCGGCCGGCCCGGCCGGGTCGAAGCCGTACAACATCCCGTCCTGGGCGCTCGGCATGAACGACAGCTCGGAGAACAAGGACAACGCCTGGAAGTTCATCCAGTGGGCGGCCGGCAAGGAGCAGGCGCTGGCCCAGCAGACTGCCGGCGTCCCCGGTGCCCGCACCTCGGTCTGGGCGAACCCGGCGAGCGTCGCCACCCTGCCGAAGGATCTGGCCGAGGCCAACACGGTCAGCACCGCGAACGGCGTCGGACACGACCGCCCACTGGTGGTCAAGGTGGCCGAGGCGCGGGAGATCGTCGGCCAGCCGATCGTCGACGCGATCACCGGCAAGGACGCCGCCAGCTCGGCGGACGCGGCGAACGCGGCGTTCCAGAAGTTCCTCGACGACGAGGCGAAGTAACCCACGCGCCGGGCGGCGGGGCCGACCGGCTCCGCCGCCTCGCCGGGACCTGGCCCCCGAACCCGGAGATCTGAATGTCAGCCGTCACCGCACCCCGCACCGATTCGCCCAAGGCCCCCATGGCGTCCCCGGAGTCGTCGGCCTGGTCGCAGTGGGCCAACAAACATCGCAAGTGGCTCTTCGCGGCACCCGCCATGGCGTTCGTCGCCGTGCTGATCATCTTTCCGGTGGCCTGGACCGGCTATTTGAGCCTGACCGACGCCGAGGGTTCGGTGCGCGCCGAGTCCGAGTTCATCGGGTTCCAGAACTACCTCGACGTGCTCACCGACACCGACCGGTTCTGGCCGGCGGTCTGGCGTACGGTGCTCTTCACCAGCGTCGTGTTGTTCTTCGAGGTCGTCCTCGGCATGGCGATAGCCCTACTGCTGTGGCGGCCCTTCCGCGGTGAGAAGTGGGTCCGCGTCGCGATCCTCCTGCCACTGGTGGCCACTCCGGTCGCGGTCGGCATGATGTGGCGCCTCATCTTCGACCCCAACATCGGGATGGCGAACCAGCTGCTCGGCTGGATCGGGATCGGCCCCCAGCCCTGGCTGGCCGGGCAGCACTCGGCCCTGCCGACGACGATGTTCATCGACATCTGGCAGTGGACGCCGATGGTCGTGCTGATCCTGCTCGCCGGGCTCACCTCGCTCTCCGACGAGCCCCAGGAGGCCGCCCGGATCGACGGCGCCAGCAGCTGGCAGCGGTTCCGGCACGTCACCCTCCCGCTGTTGATGCCCACGGTGATCGTCGCCATCCTGCTGCGCGGCATCGACGCGCTCAAGACGTTCGACATCCTCTACGCCACGAAGGGTCGCGGCGGCGGGTCGTTCCACGAGGTCGAGACCCTGAACGTGTACGCCTACGGCCTCAGCTTCGACTACAACGACTACGGCGTCTCGTCGACAGTTCTCATCATCTTCTTCCTGATCATCATCGGGGTGATGTGGGCCCTCACCTATCGCAAGAAGGGGCTGGGCCGATGAAGCCGAGCAAGCCGTACCGCGTCTTCCGCACGTCAGCTCTCGTCGTCGTGGTGTTCGGGCTGATGGCGCCGCTGCTCTGGATGATCGCCGCGTCGTTCAAGACCAACGTGGACATCTACGACACCGCCAAGGCGTTCGTCTTCTCGCCCAGCCTGAAGAACTACGAAACGGTGCTCCAGCAGGCCAACTATCTCCAGTTCATAGGCAACAGCCTCTGGGTGGCGTTCGCGGCCACCACGCTCTCGCTCCTGCTCGGGGTGCCCGCCGCCTACTCGATGAGCCGGTTCAACATGAAGAAGTCGGCGCTCGTCGTGCTCATGGCCCGGGTGATCCCCGGCGTCTCGCTGCTGGTGCCCTGGTACTACGTCTTCTCGAACCTGAAGCTGGTCGGCGGGTTCAGCGTGCTGATCCTGAGCCACATGTTCGTGTCGCTGCCGCTGATCGTCTACATCATGATGGGCTACTTCGACGGCCTGCCGACCGAGTTGGAAGAGGCGGCGCTTGTCGACGGGCTGACCCACATCGGCGCGTTCCGGCGGATCACCCTGCCACTGTCGGTGCCCGGCGTCGCGACGGCCGGCATCCTCTCCTTCATCTTCTCCTGGAACAACTTCATGTTCGCCCTGGTGCTGTCCGGCTCCGACACGAAGACGCTGCCCGTGGCGATCTTCGACTTCGTCGGCTACGCCAGCATCGACTGGGGTGGCCTGATGGCCGCCGCGACAGTGGTCACCCTGCCGATCATGCTGATCGCCCTGTTCGTGCAGAAGTACGTCGTCTCCGGCCTCACCGCCGGTGCCACGAAGGGCTGACCGGGTCATGACGACTATCGCAACTGTGGAGACCTTCCTGGTCGCGCCGCGCTGGCTGTTCGTCCGGGTCGAGACGGAGTCCGGCATCGTGGGCTGGGGCGAGGCGACCTGCGAGGGCCGGTCCGAGACCGTACGCACGGCCGTCCATCAGCTCGGCGAGCTGCTCACGGGCCGGGACGCGCTGCGCATCGAGGACCACTGGCAGGTGCTGACCAAGGGCTCCTTCTACCGGGGCGGCCCGATCCTGGCCAGCGCGGTGTCCGGTCTGGACCAGGCGCTCTGGGACATCGCCGGAAAGCACTACGGGGCCTCCGTGCACCAGCTCCTCGGCGGGCCGGTCCGGGACCGGATCCGGGTCTACGGCTGGATCGGCGGTGACGAGCCCGCCGAGATCCGCGACCAGATCAGCGCCCGGATCGAGGCGGGCCTGACGGCGGTGAAGATGAACGCATCCGGGCGGATGGGCGCGCTCGCCTCGGTCGCCGACCTCGACGCGGTGGTGCAGCGGGTGGCCGTCGCCCGCGAGGTCCTCGGCGACGACCGCGACGTCGCTGTCGACTTCCACGGGCGATTCACCCTCGCCAACGTCCGGCGGGTCGCCCCACTCCTGGAGCCGTACCGGCCGTTCTTCCTGGAGGAACCGGTGGTGCCGGAGAACTCGCACCTGATCGGCGAGGTCGTCCGCTGCACCACCACCCCGGTTTCGACAGGGGAGCGGCTATACAGCCGGCAGGAGTTCCTGCCCGTGTTGCAGGCCGGCATCGCCGTGGCCCAGCCGGACCTCGCGCACGCCGGCGGCATCACCGAGGTTCGCAAGATCGCCACGTTGGCCGAGGTGTACGACGTGCAGCTCGCCCCGCACTGCCCGCTCGGGCCGATCGCCCTCGCCGCCTGCCTCCAGGTCGGCTTCGCCACGCCCAACTTCCTGATCCAGGAGCAGAGCATCGGCATCCACTACAACCAGGGCGCCGAGGTGCTCGACTACTGCCTCGACCAGACGCCGCTGACCTTCGTCGACGGGTACGTGCAGCGGTTCACCGCGCCCGGTCTCGGCATCGAGATCGACGAACACGCGGTGCGGACCGCGGACAAGCGCGGGCACGCCTGGCGCAGCCCGACCTGGCGGCACCCCGACGGCTCCTACGCGGAGTGGTGAGACCCCGACCGGCAAGAACGAAAGGCACCCCGTGAAGATCGTCGCAGCAGACGTCATCGTGTCCAGCCCCGACCGGAACTTCGTCACCCTCAAGATCACCACTGATGAGGGCATCACCGGTCTGGGCGACGCCACGCTCAACGGCCGTGAGCTCTCCGTCGCCTCCTACCTGCGCGACCACGTCGCCCCACTGCTGATGGGGCGGGACCCGCACCGGATCGAGGACACCTGGCAGTTCCTGTACCGCTCGGCGTACTGGCGGCGCGGCCCGGTCACCATGGCGGCCATCGCGGCCGTGGACGTCGCACTCTGGGACATCAAGGCCAAGGCCGCCGGCATGCCGCTGTACCAACTGCTGGGCGGCGCGTCCCGCACCGGGATCATGGCGTACGGGCACGCGTCGGGGCGGGACCTCCCCGAGCTGTTCGACTCGATCCGCCGCCACCTCGACGAGGGCTTCCGGTCGATCCGTGTGCAGACCTCGGTGCCGGGGATCAACGCGGTCTACGGCGTGGCCGCGCAGCCCAGCGCCACCGGCCAGCGCTACGACTACGAGCCCGCGCAGCGCACCCCGCTGCCCGCCGAGGAGGACTGGGACACCCGCGCGTACCTGCGCCACCTGCCGTCGGTCTTCGAGGCGGTGCGCAACGAGTTCGGCCCGGAGTTGCCGCTGCTGCACGACGGTCACCACCGGATGACCCCGATCCAGGCCGCAAAGCTCGGCAAGGCCCTGGAACCGTACGACCTGTTCTGGCTGGAGGACTGCACCCCGGCCGAGAACCAGGAGGCGCTGCGGCTGGTCCGCCAGCACACCACCACCCCGCTGGCCATCGGTGAGGTCTTCAACACGGTGTGGGACTACCAGACCCTGATCCGCGAGCAGTTGATCGACTACGTCCGGTCTGCTGTCACCCACACCGGCGGCATCACCGCCATGCGCAAGCTGCTCGACTTCGCCGCCCAGTACCAGATCAAGTCCGGCATTCACGGCCCCACCGACATCTCCCCGGTGGGCATGGCCGCGGCGCTGCACCTGGACCTGGCCATCCACAACTTCGGGATCCAGGAATACATGAAGCACACCCCGCTGGCCAACGAGGTGTTCCGGCAGTCGTTCACGTTCACCGACGGCTACCTGCACCCCGGCGACCAACCGGGACTCGGGGTGGAGCTCGACGAGGAGGCGGCGGCCCGGTTCCCGTACGAGCCGGCGTACCTGCCGTTCAACCGACTTCAGGACGGCACGGTTCATGACTGGTGAGCGGCGCGGCGCCCGGCCGACCCGGCACGTCGTGGTGATGGGCGTCTCCGGGGCCGGCAAGACCACTGTGGCGCGCGGGATCGGCGCGGCGACCGGGCTGACGTTCGCCGAGGCGGACGAGTTCCACTCCCCGCAGAACGTGGCACGGATGCGCTCCGGCGTACCGCTGGACGACACCAGCCGGTGGCCCTGGCTGCGGGACGTCGCCGGGTGGATCGCCGATCGCGGCGCGGAGGGGCGCTCGACGGTGCTTGCCTGCTCGGCGTTGAAGCGGTCGTACCGGGACGTGCTCCGCGCCGGCCCGTTCCGGGTGGACTTCGTGCACCTGGACGGGCCGGCGGAGGTCATCCGAGCCCGGTTGACCCAGCGCGAGGGGCACTACATGCCGGCCAGTCTGCTGGAGTCGCAGCTCGCCACGCTGGAACCGGCCGAGCCGGACGAGGCGGTGCTCGTCCTCGATGTGTCGTTGGCCCCGGGGGCCCTGGTCGCGGCGGCCGTCAAGGGCCTCGACCTGCCCCGTTCGGTGCCGGTGGGGGAGCACCGGGACCGCACATCCAACTCCGCTCCGGGCGCATGTTAGGTTAGCCTGCCCTAATAGCAAGTGGAGTCCGCCGCCGTGCCCGCACCGATCCGAGCATGACAGTCGCCGAGACCACAGGTGGTGTGGTGCTCCGTCGCGCGCTGCGTCGACAGCGCGCCCGGGTGGCCGCCGGCATCGCGCTGCTCTGCACCCACCAGGCCACCGAAGCCCTCGTCCCGGTGGCCATCGGCGTGGTCATCGACCGTGCGGTGGCCACCGGGGACGTCCGCGCCCTGCTGCTCTCGCTGGCCGGCCTGGCCGCCCTGTTCACAGTGCTCGCCTTCGCCTACCGGGCCGGCGCGCGACTGGCATTCGCCGCCGTCGAACACGAGGCGCACGCCACCCGGGTCGAGATCGTCCGTAGCGCCCTCGACCCGCGTGGACGCCGCTCGGGTATGCGCGACGGCGAACTGCTGTCCGTGACGGCCTCCGACGCCGAGCTGTCCGCGCTCGTCGTGCGGGTCGCCGGCCTCACCGCCGCGGCGCTCACCGCCATCGTGGTCGCCGCCGTCGCGCTGCTCGTCGTCGACGTCCCGCTCGGCCTCGGGGTGCTCGTCGGCGTACCCCTGCTGGTCGTCGCCCTCCAGCGGATGGCGCCGCTGCTCACCCGGCGCAGCACGTCGCAGCAGGAGGCGCTCGCCGCCACCACCGCTCTCGCCGTCGACCTCGTGACCGGCCTGCGCGTGCTGCGCGGCATCGGCGCACAGGACCACGCGGCCCGCCGGTACGCCGGAGCCAGCCGCCACGCCCTCGACGTCACCCTGCGCGCCGCCACCACCAAGGGCCTGCACCTCGGGCTCACCACGACCGTCAACGGTCTCTTCCTCGCGACTGTCGCCGGAGCCGCCGGCTGGCTCGCGCTGCAGGGCCGGCTCACCATCGGCGAACTCGTCGCCGTGGTCGGGTTGGCCCAGTTCATCGCCGAGCCGGTGCAGACGCTCGGGTACTGCGTCCAGTTGTTCGCCATGGCCCGAGCCTCCGCCGGGCGGGTCGCCCGGGTCCTCGGCGCCGCGCCGGTCGTCCAGCCAGGCGACGCCGGGCCGCCCGCCCCGAGCCCGTCCCGGCTCGCCCTCGACGGGGTCTCGTACGCGGGCCTTGACGACGTCAGCCTGCGCGTGCGCGCCGGTGAGATCCTGGGCGTGCTCGCCTACGACCCGAGCGAGGCCGAGGCGCTGGTCGCGCTGCTGGCCGGCCGGGTGCCCCGCGCCGACCACCGGGGGTCCCTCCGCGTCGACGGCGTGCCCGCCGACGAGCTGCACATCGACGCCGCGCGCGCCGTCGTCCTGGTTGAGCAGCACGACGTGGCGCTGTTCGAGGGGACGCTGCGCGCCAATCTCAGCGCCGGCGCCTCCGTCGACGACGAGGTGCTGCACGCCGCCGTGCGGGCCGCCGCCGCGGAGGACGTTCTCGCCGCGCACCCGCACGGCTTGGACCGTCTGCTCACCGAACGCGGGGCGAACCTCTCCGGTGGGCAGCGACAGCGGATCGGGCTGGCGAGGGCGCTCGTCGCCGACCCGCCGGTGCTGGTGCTGCACAACCCCACCACAACTGTCGACGCGGTGACCGAGGGGTTGCTGGCCACCCGGCTGGCCGAGGCCCGCGCGGCGGGCACCCGTGGCACGGTGCTGATCACCACCAGCCCGGCGCTGCTGCGGATCACCGACCGGGTGGCGGTGATCGATCGCGGACGGATCGTCGCCGAGGGCCCGCACGAGCGGTTGCTCGGCAGCGACGCCCGCTACCGGGAGGAGACCCTGCGATGACGTCCGAGCCGATCACCCGGCACCTGCTGCCGACGGCCACCGGCCGGCAGACCTGGGCGGCCCTCCGTACCGAGCTGGCGCTCCTGCCGGGGCCCAGCGCCGTCGCCGGCACGTTGCTGGTCGCCGCCGCCGCTACCGGGCTGGTCGCCCCCTGGGTCCTCGGCCGCCTCGTCGACGACGTCATCGCCGGGACCGACACGCCTCGGGTGATCGCCTGGGCCGGCGTGATCGCGGGCGCCGCCGTACTCGCGGGGCTCCTCACCGCTGTCGGAGCGGCGGTCGCCGCGCGCCTCGGCGAGACCGTGCTGGCCCGACTCCGGGAGCGGGTCCTCGACCGCGCCCTGCACCTGCCGTCGGCCACCCTGGAGCGAGCCGGGACCGGGGACCTGGTGGCCCGTGCCGGCGACGACGTGGCAGTGGTGACGAATGTGACTGCCACCAGCGGCCCCGCCTTCCTCGGCGCGCTGCTGTCCGTCGTGCTCACCGCAGCGGGGCTCTTCGCCCTCGACTGGCGGCTCGGCATCGCCGGGTTGGTCGCGGCCCCGGCATACGCGGTGGCGCTGCGCTGGTACCTCAAGCGTTCGGTGCCGTACTACGCCCGCGAGCGGGTGGCGACGGGCGAGCGCGCGCAGGCGACGGCCGAAGCGCTGCGGGGTGCGGCGACAGTGCGCGCCTACCGGATGGAGGACGCCCACGTCGCCCGAATCGCGGAGCGCTCCGGCGTCGCCCGCGACCTGTCGCTGGAGATCTTCGGTCTCTACACCCGCTTCGGGCTGCGGATCAACCGCTCGGAGTTCGTGGGGCTCGCCGCCGTGCTGCTCGCCGGCTTCCTGCTGGTGCGCGGCGACCTGGCCACCGTCGGCGCCGCCACCACTGCCGCCCTCTACTTCCACCGCCTCTTCAACCCGATCGGCCTGCTGCTGTTCGAGTCGGACTCGGTGTTGCAGGCCGGGGCCAGCCTGGCCCGACTCGTCGGGGTCACCACCCTGCCGGACACCGCGGCCGCCGTCGGCACCGAGCCCACCCGCCACGATCGGGCCGTACCGGCGGCACTGGAGGTGACCGTTGCCCAGCACCGCTACGACGACGGGCCGGTGGTGCTGCGGGACATCGCACTGCGTCTCGCACCCGGGGAGCGCGTCGCCCTGGTCGGCGCGAGCGGCGCGGGCAAGAGCACCCTCGCCGGCATCATCGCGGGGATCATCGCGCCCACCCACGGTGCGGTGACCCTGCGCGGCGTGCCGCTGGCACAGCTCGACGAGCACCGCCTCCGTCGCGAGATCGCCCTGATCAGCCAGGAGGTGCACGTCTTCGCCGGGCCGCTCGTCGACGATCTGCGCCTCGCCGACCCGGACGCCACCGACGCCGAGATCGCCACCGCGCTCGACCTCGTCGGCGCCACCGAGTGGGTGCGGACCCTGCCGGACGGGCTCGCCACAGCGGTGGGGGAGGGTGGGCGGCACCTCACCTCGGCCCAGGCCCAGCAGCTCGCGCTGGCCCGCCTCATCCTCGCCGATCCGGCCGTCGCGGTCCTCGACGAGGCCACCGCCGAGGCGGGCAGCGCGGGCGCGCGTGACCTCGACCGGGCCGCCGTGGCGGCCACCGAGGGGCGTACCACGCTGATCGTCGCCCACCGACTCAGCCAGGCGGCCACCGCGGACCGCATCGTCGTCCTCGACCAGGGGCGCGTCGCCGAGCACGGCACGCACGCCGAGCTGCTCAGGGCCGGGGGTGGGTACAGCCGGCTGTGGCGCTCGTGGCGCATGCCCGACCCGGTGGTCCCGAGGGAACGCGAGAGCGCGGACCAGCCCGTCCCGAGCTGAGCGGACCCGGTTCCCGTCACCTCGCACATCCGCGAGATCAGTCGAACGTGGAAACCTCGGGAACTTTTCCGGGCTCGGCGGCGACCACCAGAGTGCGCGGCCGATTGGCCGTGTTCCGACGACGGCATCTCGGCATGAAGGAGCGCCCCGTGGCACACCGGACGGTGGTCTGTGCGAAACGGCGTCGCTGACGACGACCAGGTGACCCGGTGGGCACGGGAGGCGGGGCAGGGTGACCGGCAGGCCGCCACGGCGTTCATCAGGGCAATACAGGACCAGGTCTGGCGGTTCCTGTCGCACCTGGCCGGGCCGGGGGAGGCCGACGACCTGACCCAGGAGACGTTCCTGCGGGCAATTCGCAACCTGCCCGGTTTCGCCGGCCGTTCGTCGGCCCGCACCTGGGTGTTCACTATCGCCCGGCGCGTTGCCGTGGACCACGTCCGGACGGCGGTGGCCCGGCCGAGGATGGCGTCGGTGCCGGACTGGCAGGTGGCAGCCGAGGCCGCCGGTGCGATCACCGCCGGTGCCGACGAGGGTGTGACCCTGCACCAGATGATCGCCGGGCTGACCCGGGAGCGCCGCGAGGCGTTCGTCGCCACCCAGGTGCTCGGCCTGTCCTACGCCGAGGCGGCGGACGTCTGTCAGTGCCCGGTCGGCACCATCCGTTCCCGGGTCGCCCGGGCGCGCGAGGATCTCATCGCCGCCTGGCAGGCCGACACCGACCCGAGCCACGAGCGACGCACCAGCTGTGGGTGGATACTGCCGCAATGAGTGTGCGGCGTTCCCTGTTTCTGCACTCGGATGTGCGCCGTCGGCCGTACGACCTGCTGCGGTCGATGCTGGCCCAGGTCGACCCGGCCACGCCGCCGAACGGACCGGACGGGCCGCTGGCCGTCCTCGAACGGCGGGTGGCAAGCCTGCTCGGCACCGACGAAGCCCTGTTCTTCCCAACCGGGACGATGGCCCAGCAGGTGGCCCTGCGCGTCCACGCCGACCGGCGGTGCAGGCGGGCCTTCGCCGCCCATCCGCAGTGTCACCTGGAGGTCTGGGAGCAGCAGGGGTACGCCGCCGTGCACGGGCTGCGCTTCCAGCCGGTCGGCGACCGCCACCGGTTGATGACAGTGGCCGATCTCGCCGCCGTCGCCGAACCGCTCGCGGTGGCGGTCTGGGAGCTGCCGCAACGGGACATCGGCGGGTTGCTGCCGGAGTGGGACGACCTCGTCGCCCAGACCACGGCGATGCGTGAGCGTGGCGCCGCCATCCACCTCGACGGCGCGCGTCTGTGGGAGGCCCAGACGTACTACCAGCGGCCGTTCGCCGAGATCGCCGCGCTGTTCGACACCGCGTACGTCTCGTTCTACAAGGGACTTCAGAGCGTCGGCGGTGCCGCGCTCGCCGGAGACGCCGCCCTGGTGGCCGAGGCCCGGGTGTGGCGCCGCCGGCTGGGCGGCGACGTCTACGACGCGTGGCCGCTGGCGCTCACCGCACTGCACGGACTGGACACCCTGCTGCCCCGGCTGTCGGCGCACCGGGAGCACGCGGTGGCGATCGCGGCAGCCATCAACGCCGACGGGGTGGCCCGCGCCTTCCCGAACCCGCCGCAGACGCCCCTGTTCCACGTCCACCTCCCGATCGGCCCGGAAGCCGCGACGCGGGCCGCCGACGCCCTGCTCGCCGCCGAGGGGGTGGAGCTGTTCGGCCGGGTCCGGTCGGCGCCGGCGCCGGACCGGTGCTCGTTCGAGGTCAGCGTCGGCGAGAACGCCATGGACCTCACCCCCGACGAGGTCGTCACGTTCCTCCACGAACTGCTGCGGCACGCCACCTGAAACGGGGGCGGGCCCGGTTCCTCGACGTCGAGGAACCGGGCCCGCCCGCTTGGTCCCGGTGGGTCACCCCAGGCGGGCCTCGATGGCCTCGATGATGCGCGGACGCAGCTCGGCGGCGCGGATGACGGCGTCCACCGAGCCGACCTCGACGGCGCGGTGGATGTTGTGCACCCGGTCGAACTCCGCGGCCACCTCGCTGAGTTTCTCCGCGCGCACCGACGAGCGCAGCTCGTCGAGCTCCGCTGTCAGCGCGGCGCGTTCGGTGCCAGCCGAGGCGGCGGTGCGGGCCTCCAGGTCGCGTACCCGCGGGTCGGCCGCCGTACGGGCGTTGACGTCGGCGGAGAACACCACAGCGGCGGCGGGTGCGCCACCGAGCACAGAGGCGAACGAGCCTTCCAGCGCCAGCACCGTCATGTTCGGGTTCAGCGCCTTCGAGAACACCACGAACGCGCCGCCGTGGTAGCGCGAGATCACGCAGAAGACGATGGGGCCCCGGAAGTTCACGATCGCCCGGCCGATCTCGGCGCCGTACTCCAGCTGCAGTTTCCGCATCGACTCCGGTGAGCCGTCGAAACCGGACAGGTTCGCCAGCACGACGAGCGGCCGGTTGCCGCTGGCCGCGTTGATCGCCCGTGCGGCCTTCTTCGACGAGCGGGGGAACAGCGTGCCCGCCGTGTAGGTGTCCGGGCCGTCGGTGGGCGGGAAGCCGTGCCGCGGCACCGACCGGGACTCGATGCCGAGCAGGCAGACCGGGATGCCACCGAGGTGGACGTCCTGCACGACGGCGGTGTCCGCGTCCGCCATGCCGGCCCAGCGCTCCAGCACCGGGTGGTCCTGGTCGGAGAGGGCCCGCATCACCGTCCGGATGTCGAACGGCTTCTTGCGGTCCGGGTTGGACTCGACGGAGAAGATCTCCCCGACGGTGGCGAAGGCGCTGCCCGCCACGTCGTGCGGGAAGGCGGAGATGTCGCGGTCGGCCGGGTCGGTGGTGATCGCCCGTCGGGGCGCGTCCTCGCCGGGCGCGACGTACGTGTGGTCGTAGTGCGCCATCACCACGTCCCGTGCGGCAGTCAGGTTCGGCGCCCAGTACTGCGCCTGCCCGTTCGGCCCCATCACCCGGTCGTAGCCGCCGATGCCGAAGTTGTCCTCGGCCGACACGCCACCGGAGAAGTCGAGCGACTGCTTGCCGGTGAGCACCATCGCCGAGTCGGGCGTCATCACCAGGATGCCCTTGGTGTGCATGAGCATCGTCGCCTCGGCGTTCCAGTACGGCTGCGCGCCGACGTTGATCCCGGCGACGACGATGTTGATCTCACCGCCGGCCTGGGTGAACTCGACGATCCGCTTGAGCGCCGCGGCCACCCAGTCCATGTTCTCCGTACCGGAACTCATCGAGATCCGGGCACCGGCGGAAAGCGCCCACCACTCCAGCGGCACCTGCATCTGCTCGGCCAGGTCCAGTGCGGCGATCACGCGCCGGCACTCCGGCTCGGACAGGGCGCCCAGCGACTTTGTCGGGTCGCCGAGCAGCACCACCCGGGTGACACCCTGGGGGTAGCGCTCGGTCGGCGTGGTGACCACCCCGGCGACGATGGCGGCGCTGTTGCGCCCCTTCGGCCGGTCCACCGGCACCAACGCGTGGTCGGCGTCGAGGTCGTGCTCGACGAAATCGCCGAGCCGGCCGGTCAGCTCGTACGGGTACACGGTGTTGCGGCTGCTGGCCCGCAGCACCTTGAGCCGGTACTCGTCGAGCGGCTCGATCGGCTCGACCGGCGGCTCCCCGACGGCCAGTTCGGCGCCGCCCGCGGCGTCGAACGAGATCCGTACGGCGATCCTGGTCAGCTCGCCGGTCCGGCGGTCGCGCTGGCGCGCGATGAACAGGATCTCCTCCAGGCCGGCGCCCGCTGTCGTCGGGCGGACCCGCCCGGCGATCATCTCCATCTCCTCGCGGGTCAGCTCGCTCGGCGGCCACACGTAGACCACGATCCGGTTGGTGTTGAAGCGCGTCTTCGACGGCCGTCGCGACTGGGCGCGGCGGATCGAGTCGAGGCAGGCGGCGATGGCGTCCTCGGTCGTCGGCAGCGCGACCAGGCGGCCGTCCTGCTCGCGCAGCTCGGTCAGGTCCCGCACCTGCGCGAATGCGACGAGGCGCTCGTCGGCAGGGTTCTCCCGCGCCACACACTGGAAGAGGTAGACCTCCTCGTCCGACGACGGCAGCCGGGTCAGGTCGAACTTGTGCAGCCGCTCCAGCTGCATCCGCTGCGCGATGTACGGGTGCAGCCCGCGGATCAGCCGGTCCTCGGTCAACTCGGAGCCGGCCGGGCGGAAGGTGAAGTGGTGGTGCATCACCGCCCCGCCGCGACCCGCGACGGTGGTGGTGACCCGACGCACCTGGGGCGGCAGCGGGTGGGCGGCGATGACCTCGGCCAGCGCCGCCGCCATCGCGTCGAAGTCCTCCGGCTGGTTCTCCCAGCCGAGGTAGATGTCGGCGTCCACGGCGTCCTCGCCGCTGGCCAACTCGGCCAGCCCGCGCAGGGCGCTGCCCAGGGCGTCGAAGCTCACCGCCGCGGAGACCACACTCGAGTCGGCGCGCTCGGCGACCACGAACGTGCAGTCCGCGACCCCGCGGGTACGCACGCTGATGAGCGACCGGTTGCCGTAGTACCGCCGGGTCAGCACCTCCAACATCACCGCGTTGTCGAGGTGGTCGCGGACGAGCCGCTGACCGAGCAGCCGGACCAGCGGCTCGGTGCTGCGCACCATCTCGGCGATGCGCTCGGCGCGGTCCGGCGCGTCCGGGTGTGCGTCCAGGTGCCGCAGGTGCCCACGGACCTCGGCGTAGACGCGGGCGCGGTTGCGGCGCAGCAGCGGCTGGGCGAACCAGGCGAACACCACGCCGCGGGCGAGGTCCGCGACCACGGGGAAGCGGACCTGCGTCGCGGCGATCAACCGCTCCAGGGCGAGACCGGCCGGCTCGCGCAGCGTCTCGTCCGGCGGGGTCTCCCGCAGCCAGACGCGCAGCAGCGCCGCGACGACCTGCGCGTCCGCGGAGGCGCGCTGCTGGGCGAGGAAGATCCGGAAGACGGCGGCTTCGAGGGCGGGGGTGCGATCCAGGTCGGTGATGCCGTACCGGCCGAGCGCCTTGCCGAGCCTGGTCTGGAAGGCGTCCGGAAGCCCGGCCCGCTCGACGTCGAGGCTCTGCAGGTAGGTGTGGAAGTACTCCCGGGCGCTGTGCACGTGCGCGGCGCCGCCGTCCTCGCCCGTCGGCCGGTTGCGGCTCAGTTCGGCAAGGTCGGCGAACACCTCGATGAGGTCCAGTTCGGCGGCCAGGGGCCGCTGACCGGCCTCGGCGGCCTCCCGCCGTGCGGTGAGGTAGCCGTCGAGCACCCGGCGGTCGTCGTGCGGGTCGACGTCGAAGCCGAGCAGCAGACCCCGCAGATCCTCCTGACCGCGCCTGCTGCGCTCGTCCGCCGGGATGTCCGCGGCCGAGGTGGGCAGATCCAGTTCGACGGTCTCGGTGCCCGGGTCGGCAGCGGTCTCCTCGGCGTCGTCCGCCAGCGGCTCCAGGCGCAGCAGCGGCGCACCCGCCTCCACCTGGCTGCCCACCGAGACGGCGCACTCCTTCAACCGCGCCTTGAACGGCGCCCGCAGCACCGTTTCCATCTTCATCGCTTCCAGCACCAGCACCGGCGCGCCCGCCTCGACCTCCGCGCCGACCTCCAGCGGAGTGGCGACGACCAGCGCGGGCATCGGGGAGCGCAGGACGCCACCCTCGTCCCGGCTGACCCGGTGCGTCACACCGTCCACCTCGACCAGGTGGGTCGGCCCGTACGTGCCGGTGAGCAGGCGGTAGCGGATGCCGTTGACGACGATCTGACCGGTGTGCCGGTCGAAGCGGTCGAGTTCGACGTCGGCGGTGCGCACGACGGGGCCGGTCTCGATGCCGACCCGGAACCGGTGCGCGCCGACGCGTGCCACCCGCGTGCGGTAGCTGACGCCGCGCAGCTTGAGGTCCAACGGTCGGCCGCTGGCGTGCTGCACCTGGGGGCGCCCGCCGGCTGCCGTCGACAGCAGTCGCTGCCGCTCGACGCGCTCCTCCTCCTCGTACGACTCGATGGCGGCGGCGGCCAGGGCGACCGCGGAGTGGCGGTGCGTGACGAGCCGGCCCTCGGCGCGGACGCGGTCGATCCAGCCGGTGTCCGCGCTGGCGTCGATCACCTCGGGCTGGTCGAGCAGGTCGAGCACGAAGCTCTTGTTCGTGGCCCCACCCTCGATGATCACCGTGGTGTTCGCCATCGCCCGGCGCAGCTTGCCGAGCGCCTCGTCGCGGTCGCGACCGTACGCGATGATCTTCGCGATCATCGAGTCGAAGTCGGCCGGGATGGTGTCGCCCTCGCTGACGCCGGTGTCCACCCGGATGCCGGGGCCACTGGGCAGGTCGAGGCGGGCGATGCGGCCGGGCGAGGGCGCGAAGTCGCGGTCGGGGTCCTCGGCGTTGAGCCGCGCCTCGATGGCGTGTCCGCGCTCGGCCGGCGGCGCACCTTCGAGCCGGCCGCCGGAGGCGACGTGCAGCTGCGCCTTGACCAGGTCGAACCCGGTGGTCAGCTCGGTGATCGGGTGCTCGACCTGCAGGCGGGTGTTGACCTCGAGGAAAGCGAACAACCGGTCGCCGGGGTGGTAGAGGAACTCGACTGTCGCCGCGCCTCGGTAGCCGACCGCGATGGCCAGCCGCTCGGCCGACGTCTTCAGTTCGGCGGCCTGCGCCGGGTCGAGCACCGGCGACGCCGACTCCTCGATGACCTTCTGGTTGCGTCGTTGCACGGAGCAGTCGCGGACGCCGAGGGCCCACGCGGTGCCCTGCCCGTCGGCGATCACCTGGACCTCGACGTGCCGAGCCCCGGTGACCAGGCGCTCCAGGAACACGATGCCGCTGCCGAACGCCCGTGCCGCCTCCTGGCTGGTGCGCTCGTAGGCGTCGACCAGCTCGGCCTCGTTCCTGATCACGCGGATGCCGCGCCCGCCGCCGCCCGCTGTCGCCTTCAGCATCAGCGGGTAGCCGACCTTGGCTGCCGAGGCGCGTGCGGCGTCCAGGGTCTCGACGGCACCACGGCTCCACGGTGCGACCGGCACGCCGACCTTCTCGGCGATCAGCTTCGAGCCGATCTTGTCGCCGAGTTGGCGCATGGCGTCCGGGCTCGGTCCGACGAAGGTGACGCCGATCTTCTCGCACAGCTCGGCGAACGCCGGATCCTCGGCGACGAAGCCCCAGCCGACCCAGGCGGCGTCGGCTCCGGTCTCGGTCAGGGCGCGCTCCAGCACCGCCAGGTTGAGGTACGGGCGGGCGGATGCCGGGCCGAGATCGTAGGCGATGTCCGCTTCGCGGACGAACGTGGCGTTGCGGTCGACATCGGTGTAGAGAGCCACGGTTTCGAGTTGGATGCCGGTCTCCGCGGCCAGCTCGCGGACCGCGTGGATGAGCCGCATGGCGGCTTCACCACGGTTGACGATGGCGACACGGTTGAACACCCGAAGAACCCCTTAGCTAGACCTCGACCTGCGTGCCGGGAGACGACGGCTCCCAACAGTGATCACCCTTCCGGGTGACGGCGGCGAGCGCTATGGCGCAACCACCGAACCCACGGTCCCTCAGTTGTAGGAAGTGCACAAAACTTTTTGGCACCCCCGGGGACCGCGCTCACCTCCGTCGACCCTCCCGACCCGCTCCGGCAGTTGATCAAGATGGTGCGGACGGTTCACGTCCGGAGCCTCGCGTGTTCACTCCCGGATGATCGGCTGACCAGGAAGATCATCGCTGGTTCGGTCAACCACCGGCCCGGCTCGACCATCCCGGCCCAGGCCAGGAACGCATCAGGAAAGGAGCGGCAATGAGGTCACCACACCTCGTACGCCCACGGCTGGCGCTGCTGCTCGCGGCGGGGCTGACCGCGCTCGTGACGCCGGCCGGCGTCGCCCACGCCGCGACCGCCACCGTACCCGCGACGGCCACCCCGATCACCGTCACCTCGACCGAGCAGCTCGCCCCGGGCGTCAGGTACGACTCGTTCCAGGTGACCACGCCGCGGGGCGTCACCGTCGGTTACCTCCTCACGGCCGACCTGTCGAAGAACAAGGTCTCTCTGGACCTGCTGCACCCCGAGGCGGTGGCGCAACGCAAGGTCGTCTCGGCGATGACGAACGAGCAGGGTGCCGTCGCCGGCGTCAACGGCGACTTCTTCAACAACAGTGAGACGCACGCGGGCGTCACCCCGACCTACTCGTCGTCCGGTCCGGAGATCGCCGACGGCGAGGAGTTGAAGTTCGCGGTACCGACCGCGCAGCGTTTCGGCCCCAGCCTCGCCCCCGGCACCTCGACCCGGGACGTGTTCGGCGTCGGCGTGAACGGCCAGGCACGCGTCGACACCCTGAGCCTGGACGGCGAGGTGCGCAGCACGAAGGGCACGATCGCGCTGGGCGGCCTCAACCAGTACGCGCTCCCGGTCGACGGCGTCGGCTTGTTCACGGCCGACTGGGGGACCGCCTCGCGTGTCCGGGCCACCTGCGGCACCGACACCAGCCGCAGCGACCCGTGCAGCACCCACACCTACGAGGTGACCGTACGCGACGGCGTGGTGACCGCCGTGGGTCCGACGCCCGGTGCGGGCGCGATCCCGGTCGGCACCCAGGTGCTGGTCGGCCGGGAGGGCGGCGCGGACGCGCTCGACGACCTCGCCGTCGGTGACCAGGTGCAGGTGCGCGAGAAGCTGGTCTCCGCCGGCAAGCCGAAGCTGACCTTCGCGGTCGGTGGCGCGCCGATCCTGCGCGACGGTACGCCGCTGACCGGTCTGGACACGAAGACCGCCGCGGTACGCAGCTCGGCCGGTGTCAGCCCCGACGGGCGGACCGTGTACCTGGTCGCCCTGGCTGGCCGCGCCCCGGCCAGCGCCGGGTTCACGATCGCCGAACTGGCCGACCTGATGCGCTCACTCGGCGCGGACGCCGCCGTGAACCTTGACGGCGGTGGTTCGAGCACCGTCGCCGTCCGCGAGCCGGGCCAGGCCGCGGCCACCGCCCGCAACAGCCCGTCCGACGGTACGGAGCGAATGGTCGCCAACGGCATCGGGATCTTCGTGGGCAAGCACTGATCGAGAGCGACCGGGTGCGGGTCGATCCCGTCTCCCCGGTGACGGACCAGCACGGTCCGACCCCGGGGAGACGAGGGCATCAGTCGACCGTCGGCGGAGCTGTCCTCGCCGCCTCGGCGAGCGCCGCCGCCGCACCGGCGTACGGGTTGTAGCTGTAGGTGCGTGACAGGCCGGTCGGCACGGTGAAGTACGCGGCCGACAGCTTCGCCGGGTCGCTGGCGATCTCGCCACGCGCGGGGGCGTCGTTGCCGTCGTCCCAGCCCCAGGGCGCGTTCGCCGAGTTGGTCGAACAGCTCCAGGTGCCGACGCCGCAGTCGCCGGACGTGTCACCGGCGAACGTGCCCAGGCTGGCGAAGAGGCTCGCGGTGGATCGCTGCGCCCACAGGCCGCCGCCGGCGAAGATGTCGATCAGCTGATACCGCACGTCGCGGTCGTTGCTGCTGCTCGGCGTCTCGGCGACTGTCGACGGGTAGTAGACCAGGCCGTCGCCGTTGATGTCGTACTGCGGGTGTGCCTTGAGGCCGTGGCCCTGTGCCTCCTGCGCCGTCACCGGGTGCTGGAACGTGTCGTGCGGTGACGCCTGGAACCGCAGGGTGCCGTCGATGCTCTCCCCGCCGCTGGTCCAGGTGCTGCCGGTCGGCGTGTAGGAGAAGAAGTCACTGTGCGCGACGGTGACCGCCGAGCGGAGAACACCGTACGTGGAGCCGTCGCGCTCGATCGCGAACAGCGCGCCCTCACCGTCATTCTCGTGTTCGGTCTCGAAGAACGGGTGGTCGGTCCAGTCGCGCGGGTGGAAGAAGAAGTACGTGATGTACCAGTGGGTGCTCGTCTCCACCACTGAGTAGTAGACGTGCGCGGCGAGTGCGGTGCCTGCCTGGCCGGCTCGGTCCCAGTTGTTGCGTCCGTCCAGGTCGCCGTCGAAGTCGACCCGGGCGAGGTAGTCCGACTGGCCGCTCAGGGCGTGGTTGCCGGTGGCGTCGACGTCCTGGTAGTGGATGGGCGCCCAGCGCAGGGCCAGCTCGGCCCGGCCGACGGCGGCGTCGGCGGGGGTTGCCGCGGCCAGTGCGGCGGCCGTCAGCACTGCCGCAGCGCCTGCCGCGATCAGTGCCCGCACTCCCCGGGGCCGACGGGTAGTGCTGTTTGCGTCGAGCATGGTGTGCTCCCGTGTCCGAATGAATAGATCGCAATAGATCATTCGGGGTTCGAACGCCCAGCGGGTGTCAGTGCGGCGACGAGGAAGCGGACGATGTTCGACAGGATCGGGATCAGGTTGTATCGATGTTGTTGTGCTGCCATGCTGTGGTTCGGTCGTGCTCGGGGAGCCAGCGCGCACCAGTTCTCCTCCGGTCCATGGGGCGCGCGAGGTGACCACGTCACCCGTGCCGGGCAGCCCTCGTCGGCGACCGGCACCCGAGCGCGGCACCGGCTACCACCTCGGTCATCGGTGCCCGGCAACCACGGAGGTACCGATGCTCCGCATGTTCCTCGCTGTCACGACCATGGCGGTGGCCGCCTGGGCCGGGACGACCACCGCCGCCGAAGCGACACCCACGCCAACGCCGTCGGCGACACCGACACCGACGCCGACCTGCCCGCCGGCTCTGCCGATCACCGCGAGCGTCGCCGGGGTCACCACCACGAGCGTGACCATCTCGTACTCGATCTTTTTTCGCCCGCCCTGCGGCTACGACCCGCCGATGACGGTCAGCCTCTTCGCCAGCCGCGAGGACGCCCAACAGTGGCGGACGCCAATGGCCGAGGCCGTCTCCGGGCCGGAGCGCAGCGGCACGGTGACCATCGGAGGTCTCACGCCCGACACCGAGTACTGGTACCGGTTCAGCGACCCCGACGGTAAGCGCGATCCATACATGATCGGGTCGGCGCGGACCGCCCCGCTGACCGGCTGTCGGGCGACGGCCACCATCGACGCCCGCTGGGGCAGTGGCTTCGTCGCGACGGTCACCGTCCGCAACACCGGGACGCTGCCGCTGGACCAGTGGCGCGTCTCCTGGCGGTGGTCCGGTGACGAGCGGATCCAGACGGCCTGGGGTGGGGTGGCCGAGACGGCCGGGGCCGACGTCAGCGTCCGCAACACCTCCTACAACGGCACGCTGGCGCTGGACGGGGCGACGACGTTCGGTCTGCTCGTGACGACCAGCGCGGTGCCCGACGACCTGACCCTGACCTGCGCGCGGTGAACGGGGTCCGCCCCGCTTCGCCGCGATGGCGGGAGCGGGGCGGACGTCGTCTCGATCAGGGCTTGCGGGCCACCGCGCCGTAGGCGTCGATCCCGACGGCGTCGGGGCTCTCCGGTCGCCACAGCGGGATCGGCACCAGGCCCGGCTCCACGATCGCCAGACCGTCGAAGCAACTCTCGAGCTCCTCCGGGCTGCGCAGGATGTACGGAACCCCACCGCTCTGCGCCAGCCGCTCGGCACCGGAGACCACGGCCGGGCTGGTGTTGGTGCCGTCCCAGAACACCAGGTGGGAGCCGGACGGCACCGCGTCCATCGTGCGCCCGACGATCGAACGCACCACGTCCAGGTCGGGCTCGTAGCCCATCACGCCCATGTACATCACGGCGATGGGCTGGTCGAAGTCGAGCGTCTGCGCCGCCTCGGCGAGGATCTTCTCCGGGTCGTGGTAGTCGGCCGGGACGTAGGTGGTGACACCCTCGGACGTCGTGCTGGCCAGCAGCGCCCGCGCGTGCACCAGCACCATCGGGTCGTTGTCCACGTAGACGATCCGCGAGTCGGGCGCCACACCCTGGGCGACCGCGTGCGTGTTCTGCATGGTGGGCAGGCCGGTGCCGATGTCCAGGAACTGCCGGATGCCCGCCTCGGCCGCGAGGTAACGCACCGCTCGCACCAGGAACACGCGCGACTGCTGCGCCATGAGGACGATCTCCGGGTAGACCTCGGCGACGGCGTCGCCGGCCGCCCGGTCGGACTGGAAGTTGTCCTTGCCGCCCATCCAGTAGTTCCAGATCCGTGCCGCGTGCGGCACGTGGGGCTGAAGCTTCGCGGCGAGTTCGGGGTCCGGGCCGGCCATGCCTGGCTCCTATCGAGGGGTCGTCAGCTGGAGGTCACCCCAGCGGTACGAGCGGGATCGTACTCCGGCGACGTCCACTCTCGACCGGGGGTTGAACCGCCGCCGCGCACCGGATCGGGGCCGCTGTCACCGGTGGACCACCCCGTGTTGGTACGCCCAGACGACGGTCTGCAGCCGATCCCGTGCGCCAATCTTCGCCATCGCGCGTCCGAGGTGCGACTTGACCGTGCTGGTCTCGATGAAGAGCCGTTCGGCGATCTCGACGTTCGACAGGCCCTGCGCGAGCAGCTCCACGATCTCGGTCTCCCGCGCGGTCAGTTGGTGCGCCGACACCGCGTCGGAGCGGGGAGCGGGCGTACGCCTGGCGAACTCCGAGATCACCCGCCGGGTGACGGCCTGGTCGACCAGCCCGTACCCGCTCGCGAGGCGACGGATCGCCTCGATCAGGTCATCGGGCTCACAGTCCTTGAGGATGAACCCGCTGGCGCCGGACTCCAACGCGCCGAAGACGTACTCGTCGAGGTCGAAGGTCGTCACGACCAGCACCGCCGGTGGCGTCCCGGTCGCCTCGGCGACGATCTGCCGGGTCGCGGTGAGCCCGTCGCCGTGCGGCATCCGGACGTCCATGCAGATGACGTCCGGTTGCAGCCGGCGGGCCAGCTCGACCGCGGCGGACCCGCTCGACGCCTCCGCCACGACCTCGATCTCGCCGGCCTGCTCCAGGATGACGCGGAAGCCGGCGCGGACGACCGCCTGGTCGTCGACGAGCATCACTCTGATCACGCTGCTGCCTCTTCCTTCGGTCGGGAGGTGGCGGGACCGTTCGTCGGGAGGGTCGCGGCGACCGACCAGCCACCGGCCGCCGTCGGGCCGGCCGTGAACGTGGCCCCGATCAACTGGGCCCGTTCGCGCATGCCCACCAACCCGACGCCGCCGGTCCGGGCCGCCGGCACCCGTCGCGGCGCGGCGGGTTCGTTCACCACCTTCAGCGACACCGCGCGAGGCTCGAAGCGGAGCACCACCCGCACCGGAGCGCCCGGGGCGTGCTGGCGGGCGTTGCTGAGCGACTCCTGCGCGATCCGGTAGAGCGCGACGTCGGCGATCGGCGACACCTCGCGCTGCTTACCCTCCCGGACGAACTCCACCGGGCCGGCGAGGTCGCCCGCGGTGCGGACGAGGTCGTCGAGCATGCCCAGCCCCGGCACCGGGGCGGCACCGTCGCCGCCCTCGTGCCCCGGCCTGCCGCGCAGCACACCGACGACCAGCCGCAGGTTGTCCAGGGTCTCCTTGCCCTGGCTCCGGATCCAGGCCACGCCGGCCTTCGCGGCGGCCGGGTCCCGGTCGATCAACCGCTCGACCGCCGCCGCCTGCACGACCATGCCGGAGAGGTGGTGCGCCGCCACGTCGTGCAACTCCCGGGCCATCCGGGAGCGCTCCGCGCCGATCGCCGCCTGGACCTTCGTGCGCTGCTCGCGGATCGCCTCGTCCGCCCGCACCCGGACCAACTCCACGTAGCGCCGGTAGGTGGCCACGTAGCCGCCGACGAAGGTCGCGCCGGCGTAGGTCAGGGCACTCGCCGAGACGTACGCGACGGCCGTCAGGAGATCCGGGGTCACCACGACGGCCGCCCCGATCGATTCCACCACCACGACCGCGCCGACGGCCTGCAACGCACGCCGAACCGGCAGCAACGACCCGACGGTGTACGCGACCACGAACGGGGCGATGCCCCGGACGGTCGCCTCGGGCAGCGAGACGCCGATGATGGGCAGTTGGAGGCCGACGATGAGCGCGAGGCAGAGCAGTGGCCGAACCCGGCGCAGGCACAGCAGCATCGTCTGCGCGCAGCAGATGGCGACGAGCAGCCAGGCCCGCGCTGGCTCGAACGACACTCCGTCCGCCGGTGCCACGAACCAGAGCAGCACCGTCAGCAGCACGAACGTCAGGACGGTGAGCGCAGCGGCCAGCAGGCAGTCCCGGCGGAACACCCCGGTCACCCCGAGCCGGGTGAGACGTCCGTCGAGCCACTTCGTCAGGCGCGGGGTGCCGGGTTCGGTCTCGGTGTGGTCCCTCATGCGGTGCGCATCCTTGCTCCGGATCGTCCCGGGTCGGGCGGGTCAGTAGGAGATGCTAGGCGCGAGCAGGTGGAACTCCATGGCGAACCAGCCCGCGCCGGCGAGAGCGAGCAGGATCAGGCCGCTGCCGGCGATCCGTCGCCAGCCGACGTGCCGTCGGACGTCGTCGACCAGCCGGACCGCGGCGGGCAGCACGCCGAGCAGACCGACCAGTTGCAGCACCTGGATGGTGCGCAGGACGCCACCGGGAACGTCCTGGAGGCTCATGATGCTGCCGATGCTCAGCACCCAACCGGCGAAGGCGAGCAGTGTGCCGGCGACGGCGAGGCGGCTCAGGATCCGCGCGGTTCGCCCGGCCCGCTCCCGGGGCGCGCGGCCGAGCCGACGGCGGACGATCGCACCGACCGGCCAGGACAGCACGGTGAGGAGCAGCACGACTGTCGTCAGAGCCAGCACCGGCACGGCAACTGTGGAGGCGCGGGCGGGCTCGACCGGCAGCAACGCGAACGCGGAGTCGAAACTGATCGCCTCGACCCGGTCGTCGGTGGCCCGCATGGCGATGCTGCGTTGGCCGCCGACCTCGCGCCAGACCCAGGGCGCCACCTCCTCGTACAGGGCGGGGGAGTCCGACAGCGGGCCCGGTTCCAACCGCAACCGGTCGCCGTCGGCGACGCTGACAGTGGTCCGTCCGACCAGGCCGATCGCCGTCAGGAAGTTGCTCCGGATCGCTCGCGAGGACTCGTACGTGCCGGCGGCCAGCGCGGCGTGCTTGGCGGTTGTCGCCGGGTCCACGCCGGCGGTCGGCTGGTCGCCGGGGGCGGGGAAGTAGCGGTCGGCGAAGCCGTTCACGACCGACTCGCGAAGCTCGTGGCTGTCGAGGGCGCCGGAGCCGTTGCTGTTGAGGGAAAGGAAGATGCCGGCCCGGTCGTCGGGGTAGATCTGCAGGTGGGAGTGGAAGTACTTGGTGTCGCCGCCGTGGCCGAGGATCCGATGGCCGTTGCGGTCCTCGGTGAAGAAGCCGAGGGTCATCCGGGGTCCGTCGGCAAGCGTGCCCAACGACGTCGAGTCGAGGGCCGGCCGTTGCATCAGCTCGCGGGTCGGTTGGTCCAGCAGGGGCGCGAAGCCCACCGGCTCGCCGAGCTGGGCGAGCATGAATCGCGCCATGTCCGTCGCCGGGGCGCTCAGCGCACCGGGCGGGGGCGTGCCGACGATCTCGAACGGCGCGGCCGGCCCGGCGGAGGTGTCGTACCCGTTGGACATCCGGTCGCGCAGCGCGGCCGGCAGTGGCTGCTCGAACGTCGACGACGGCATGCCCGCGCGGTCCAGGATGTTGCGCTGGACGTACTCCTCGAAGCGCGTCCCGCTGACACGTTCGACGATGTAGCCCGCGAGCGCGTTGCTGTAGTTGGAGTACGCGGGAACGGTGCCCGGCTGGTAGATCTGCTCCGGTGGGTCGGTCATCAGCGCCTTGCGCAGGTTGAGGTCGCCGCTGTCGGTGCCGATGAGGCCGGCGATCCGCTCCTCGAAGCCGGCGGTGTGCGTCAGCAGGTGCCGCAGGGTGATGGCCCGCTCGTAGTGGCGGGGCAGTTCGAAATCGAGGTACGTCTTGACGTCGGTGTCGAGGTCGAGCTTGCCGCTCTGCACGAGTTGCAGCACAGCGGTGGCGGTGACCAGCTTCGACACCGATCCCATCCGGAACAGATGCCAGTCCGGGTCGACCGGAACCGCCCCGCTGTCCCCGTCACCGGTGTCGGCGTACCCGTACCCCCGGGTTGTGACGATCTTGCCGTTGTTCACGACGGCGACGGTGGCTCCCGCGATGCCGGTGCGGTCGAGCGCGGCCGGTAGCAGACCGTCGAGCCAGGCGTTGACGTCGGTGTCGGCCAGTGCGGAACCCGTCCCGCTCGCGGCGGCGGGTGCCGCCGGGGCGTCGATGTGCGGTGTGGGGTTGTGCTGCGGCGCGCCGCAGCCGGCGACGCTCACGGCGAGGACGACAACGGTCGCGAGCACCGCGCCGAGCCGGACGACGGGCCGCCCCGGTCGGGGTGAACCGGGTGCGATGAGGGGAAGAGAGCGCATCGTCTGCCAGTGCCTTTCCTGGCGAACGGGTGTCCGGAGCAGATCCGTGCGGCGTCACCCGATGCCTTGACACAAGCCTGTTCGAGTGATCGCCCTCAGCCATCTGGCGCGGGACGGCACTGCGCCTACGACCTGAGGAGGAGGGCCGGGTGCGCCGATGGTGGGGCAGCAGCGTCTGGTGGCCGGCCCGGCCTGCGGGTTTGCCCCCCGATCGAGGGACATCGTTTGACTTGGGCGGCAAACGCATCTTTGATGGTCGATGTGCTTGTTCGGCGTGGTCGGACGTTTGGTCGTCTGGGTGGGCCGGTCGATGCCCTGACCCCTGGAGGACGGATGCGAGTCATCGCGCGAGGAAACCCACGCCCACGACGGCGGCTGTTGCCGGCGGCGATGGCGGCGGTGACGCTGCTGAGCCTGGCTGTTGGTGTGCCGGCGTCCGCCGCGGCATCGTCGACAGTCGTCGGCGTGGCCAGCGGCCGTTGCCTGGACGTGGTCGGCAACGTCAGAACCGCCGGTGCCGGCATCAACATCTACGACTGCAACGGCCAGGCCAACCAGGCGTGGACCTTCACCTCAAGTGGTGAGCTGCGGGTCTACGACGACACGATGTGCCTCGACGTGGTCGGCCAGGACACCACCGCCCCGGCCGCGCTGCAGATCAACGGCTGCACCGGCGGCGCCAACCAACGCTGGCGGATCACCACCTCCGGGACCATCGTCGGGGTCCAGTCCGGCCTGTGCCTGGACGTGTCCGGCGCGGGCACCGCCAACAGCACCACTGTCGGTCTCTGGACCTGCAACGGGCAGTCCAACCAGCGCTGGACGACGTCCTTCGGCAGCGCCGACACCCAGCCGCCGACGACGCCGGGCAGCCCACGGGTGAGCGGCCTGACCTGCAACTCGGTGACCTTCGCGTGGAACGCCTCGACGGACAACGTCGCGGTGGCCTTCTACGACATCTACCACGACGGCCAGCTGATGACGTCGGTGAGCGGCACGACGCTCTCCACCAACCTGACGGTGGTGGCCGGGGCGACCTGGGGCCTGTACGTCAACGCCCGCGACGCCGCCGGCAACGTGTCGCAGGCCAGTGCCACCGTCTCGATCACCCCACCGCCCTGCCAGGCCGATACTCAGCCACCGACCGCGCCGCAGCAGCTCACCGGCACCGCCTCGGGCACCACCGTGACGCTGCGCTGGACGGCGTCGACCGACAACATCGGGGTGCGGGCGTACGACATCTACCGGGCTGGCGTGAAGGTGGGCACTGTCACCGGCGCGCCGCCGGCGACCACGTTCACCGACAGCGGCCTGGCGGCGAACACCGCCTACCAGTACTACGTGGTGGCTCGGGACGCGCAGGACAACGCCTCGTCGCGCAGCGGCACCGCGTCGGTGACCACAGGTGCGGCGTGCGCCAACCCGGTGTGCGGGGTGCGGCAGGTCAGCACCGACACCGACATCCCGTGGGGTCTGGTGACGTTGCCCGACGGCAGCGTGCTCTACAACCGCCGCGACGCGCACGACATCATCCAGCTCAACCCGACCACCGGGGCCAAGACCAACCTGGGCACTGTGCCGAACGTGCAGAGCACCGACGGTGAGGGCGGCCTGCTGGGGCTCGCCATCTCGGCCAGCTACTCCAGCGACCGCTGGCTGTACATCATGCACACCTCGCCGAGCGACAACCGCATCGTCCGGATCAGGCTGGAGAACGGGCGACTCAACACCGCCAGCGAGCAGGTGCTCCTCACCGGCATCCGGCGTAACAAGTACCACGACGGCGGCCGGCTGCGGTTCGGCCCGGACGGCAAGCTGTACGCCAGCACCGGCGACGCGCAGAACGGCAACTACGCCCAGGACCGGTCCAGCCTCGAAGGCAAGATCCTGCGACTCAATCCGGACGGCACCGTCCCCTCGGACAACCCGTTCGGCAACTACGTGTGGAGTTACGGCCACCGCAACCCGCAGGGGCTGGCGTTCGACTCGCAGGGTCGGCTGTGGGAGCAGGAGTTCGGCAACTCGATCATGGACGAGACCAACCTGATCACCAAGGGCGGAAACTACGGCTGGCCGGCGTGCGAGGGCACCAGTGGCTCCTGCGGTACGGCCGGGTTCATCGCGCCGGCGCGTACCTACCCGACCGCCGAGGGGTCCTGCTCCGGCATCACGATCGTCCGCGACGCGCTCTACGTGGCCTGCGCCCGGGGCGCTCGGATGTACCGCGCGGTGATCAGCGGCAGCAGCCTGACGAACGTGCAGACGTACTTCAGCGGCACCTACGGTCGGTTGCGGACGGTGGAGCCGGCTCCCGACGGCGGCCTGTGGCTGACCACCACCAACCAGGGGGACAAGGACAGCACCCCGAACAACAGCAACGAGAAAATTCTCCACGTCACGTTGGGCAACTAGTTCCGCATCCCACCAGGGCCGTCTCCGGGCGGCCCTGGTGGGATGAGCGGTGGGACGGCCCGGTCAGGTGCCGAGTTCCGGCCAGTGCGGGTCGTCCCAGCGGGCCGGGCCGGCGAGGCCGAGCAGTCTGATCCGGTGCAGCCGCTTCGGGTCGGCGCCGATCATCCGCAGCCGGGCCGGGGCGTGCTGGAGCAGCCAGGCGGTGAGCTCCGCGCGGAGGCTCTCCTTCTCGTCGTCCGTGAGCTCCCAGGTGCTCCACGGCAGATCGTCGCAGAGCAGGTCGTACTCCCACTCTCGGAAAGCTTCGGCGAGCCGCTGGTTCGCCAGGGGACTGGTTGCCGTCGCCCAGGCGTCGAGCCAACGGTCGAGCACGCCAGAGGCTTCCACGAGCATGGCCAGCACCGCGTGCGGCGGCACCTCGGCGTCTTGGTCGGTGAGCGTGACGACCCACCAGGCGTCCAGGAACTCGCGGATCGCCGTCGACTGCTCGGCGGGCCACTGCTGCCAGCGGCCGAGCGCGAATGCTCGCCCCGCATGGTCCATGCTGGCCTGACGCTCCACCTCGCCGCTGACCAGGGCCGCGGCGAGTTGGGGCAGGATCCGGCGCAGCATGGCGGCGGGGAAGTCCCAGTCGCCGGCCCAGTAGGTGCGAAGCAGCAGGTCCGGGTCCAGCTCGACGTCCGGGGTCTTGAGCAGGGCAAGTTCTTCCGCGCTGCCCCAGTGGCACTCGCAGTTGCCGTCGTCGGGATGGGCGGTCATCCCACGGAAGGTGATGGCGAGATGGGCCAGTGCGGCGTCGAGTCGACGCCGTGGGGGCGTGGGTTGCGTCATGGGAATCGCCTTCGCGGACTCCGGCGGCGCGGCGGCCGAAGAGCGCGACGTTACACCCTCAGCTGCTGGTCAGCAGCACGAGTTGCTGGGTCGCCCTGGTCATCGCGACGTAGCGGTCGACCGCCCCCTCGATGCCGGTGCCGAACGTCTCCGGGTCGACGAGGACGACCAGGTCGAATTCGAGACCCTTGGCCTGCTCCGGGCTCAGTGACCGGACCCGGGACGTCGGCGGGAACGTCGGGTCGCCGATCACGCACGCGATCCCTTCGGCGTGCGCGGCGAGCCAGGTGTCGAGGATCGACAGCAGGTCGGCGAACGATCCGTGGACGACGGGCAGCCCGCTGCCGCGGACGGAGGTCGGCACGTTGGCGTCGGGGAGCACGGCCCGGATGACCGGCTCGGCCTCCGCCATGACCTCCGCCGGCGTCCGGTAGTTGATGTTCAACGAGGCCACTGTGACCCGGTCGAGCCCGACCCGCTTGAGGCGTTCCGGCCACGACTCGGTGAACCCGTGCCGGGCCTGGGCGCGGTCTCCCACGATGGTGAAGCTGCGCGACGGGCAACGTGCCAGCAGCATCTGCCACTGGGCGTCGGTCAGCTCCTGCGCCTCGTCGACGACGATGTGCGCGAACGGGCCGGCCAACAGGTCCGGGTCGGCGTCCGGCAGCGCGGATCCGTCGGCCAGGACGTCGCGCAGGTCGGGTTGGCGCAGCATCGCCAGCAGGCCCTCGCCGTCGTCGTAGGTGTCGGCCGCGAGTAGTTCGTCGACGACCCGGGCCATGTGTTCGCGTTCGACGGCGGCAGCCGGGTCGCGCCGACGGGTGCGCCCCGACCGCTCCGCGTCACCGAGCCGCTGCCGTGCCGCGTCCAGCAGCGGCAGGTCGGACACGGTCCAGGCCCGGGGATTGTCACGTTGCAGCTTGCGGACCTCCGCCGGGCTGAGCCACGGCGCGCATCTGCGCAGGTACGCGGGCACCGACCACAGGTCCGCCACGAGATCGGCCGCGTCGAGCAACGGCCAGGCGCGGTTGACCGAAGCCCGCAGTTCCCGGTTCCGCAGCAGCCAGTCGCGGAGCACGTCCTCCGGCTCGTCGCCGTCGTACCTGTCGAGGAGGATGGTGAGCAACTCCTCCCAGATCTCCTCGCGCGCCTCGTTGTGCGGGGTGCCCGGGCCCGGCGCCTGGAACGCGTCGGCCCAGTCGTCGGCGCTCAGCCGGACGTCGGAGTCGCCGACCGTGATCGTCATCGGGGCGACCGGCGGGTCCTCGTAGAACCGGACGGCCGCGTCGATCGCCCGGACCAGCTTGGCCGAGGCCTTCAGCCGGGCCACGCCCGGGTCGGTGTCGACGGTTGCCGTGGCCCCCTCGGGAACGAGGTCGCGCAGGGTGCAGGTCTGTACGTCCTCTTCTCCGAGGCTGGGCAGGACATCGGCGACGTAGGCCAGGTAGGGCTGGTGCGGCCCGACGAAGAGCACCCCACCCCGGCGTCGACCGAGGCGCGGGTCGGAGTAGAGCAGGTACGCGGTGCGGTGCAGGGCGACGACTGTCTTACCGGTGCCCGGACCGCCGTCGACCACGAGGGCGCCGGCCGAGCCCGCCCGGATGATGGCGTCCTGGTCGGCCTGGATCGTGCTGAGCACGTCGCGCATCCGCGCCGACCGGGCGCTGCCCAGGCTGGCGATGAAGGCGGACTGGTCGTCGAGGGCGACGGCGTGCCCCACGAACCCGTCCGCTGTGAACACCTCGTCCCAGTAGTCGCTGATCCGTCCACGGGTCCAGCGGTACCTGCGGCGGTTCTCCAGGCCCATCGGGTTGGCGTGCGTCGCGCCGAAGAACGGCTCGGCGGCGGGTGAGCGCCAGTCGAGCAGCAGCCGCCGACCCGTGCTGTCGGTGAGCCCTCGACGTCCGACGTACACGGGCTCGGGGTGGTCCGTCTCGACCACGTGCCCGAGGCAGAGGTCCAGCCCGTAGCGGCTCAGCGAGCGCAGGCGTGCGGTCAACCGGCGGACCTCCTCGTCCCGGTCGACGGCCTGCCGGCCCTTGCCGCCGGGCGCCCGGCGCGCGGTGTCCAGGCGGTCGGACAGCTCGGCGTTCAGTTGCGCGAGGCTCTGCGCCATGGCAGTGAAATGCCGCTCGTCCTGGGCGATGAGCGCCGGGTCGGCCTTGGCGGAGAGGTGATCGGGAAGGTCGAACACGGAGGTAGGCAAGGAATCCAATTCATGACTTCCATTTCGGCAGAATTTGGCCTCGGCCGACGATTCTGCGTCATAAACGGGGTCTTGCCGCAAGCCCCCCAGTGCGGTATAAGTTAGAAGTGGCGGGAGACCAGGTGTCTCCCGTTTTCCGTGTTCAGGGCACGTCGACGACCTCGCGGCCGAGGGGCCAGAGGGCGGCCGGTACGAGCTTGAAGTTGGCGATGCCGAACGGGATCCCGATGATCGTGACGCAGAGGGCGATGCCGGCGAGGATGTGGGAGAGCGCGAGCCACCAGCCGGCCAGCACGACCCAGAGGATGTTCGCCAGGCCGGAGCCGACGCCCGCGCCCGCCTTGGGCACCACTGTGCGGCCGAAGGGCCACAGTGAGTAGACCGCGAGGCGCAGCGACGCGACGCCGAACGGGATGGTGATGACCAGGACGAAGCAGATCAACGCGGCGATGCCGTAGCCGACCGCCAGCACGAGGCCACCGCCGAAGACGAGCCACAGCACATTCAGTACGAAACGAATCACCACTCCAGCATGAAACATGCTCGCCACCCGGTCGGTCGCCCCGTGCCCCTCAGCGGGGAACGACCACCGCGTGGCCCGGTCGTGCCGTCGAGGTGCGTCGTCAGATGCTCGTCTGGGACGACGGTCATGCTGCTGGTCCTTCCTCGCTCACGATCGAGAGCACCTGATCCAGACGGGTGATGTGCAGGATGCGCCGGACCCGGGGGTTCGGATCGCGGACGGTGAGGGTCGCGTCGGCGCGAGCCAGCCGTCGGTGCACGTCGAGCAGCAGGCCGATGGCGGCAGCGTCGAGGTGCCGACAGTCGGACAGGTCGAGCACTACCTGTGCGGGGCGCAGCGCCAGCAGCCGGTCGAACACCGCGCCGGCCGACCTCCGGCAGACAGCCCAGGTCGAGTTCGTTGACCCGGACCTCGACCAGCGGCAACGTGTACCTCGCGGGCAGCACCGGCGTCGCCATTGCGGTACCCCTCTCCGTCGACCCTCGCTCCCTAACCACCGTGCTGGGCCGGGTCGGCGGTCACTGCAAGGCTCTATGACAGTTGTGTGACAAAACCGTCCGCTGGCGGGCACGGTTGGTCGCCCGGCGGTCGGCCGAGGATGATTCCGGAATGACGGCCGTACTGGTGATCGAGGACGACGACCGCATCCGGCTCGCGCTGCTGCTCGCACTGGAGGACGAGGGCTACGACGCACTCGGCGCGGCCACGGCCGAGGAGGGCCTGCGCGCCCAACGCCACCACCCGGCCGACTACGTGCTCGTCGACCTGATGCTGCCCGGCCTCGACGGTTTCGAGTGCATCCGGCAGCTGCGCCGCGACGACGACGTCCCGATCGTCGTGGTCAGCGCCCGCGACGGCACCGACGACATCGTCGCCGCTCTCGAGGCCGGCGCCGACGACTACGTGGTCAAACCCGTGGCGATCCGGGAGCTGACCGCCCGCCTGCGGGCGCTGCGCCGCCGCGCCCGACCGGCGGTCGCGACCTCAGCGCCGGAGCCCGTGCCGGCGGTCGCCTTCGGGGAGTTGGAGATCAGTCCGGAGGCGGGGGAGGTGCGCCGCGCCGGCCAACAGGTCACCGTCACCCGCACCGAGTTCCGCCTGCTCTGTGAGCTGGCTGAGCACGCCGGCCGGGTGCTGTCCCGTCAGCAGTTGCTGCAACGGGTCTGGGGCTACGACAGCGGCGACGAACGGCTCGTCGACGTGCACGTGGGCCGCCTGCGGCAGAAGATCGAGCCGGACCCGGCGAACCCCCGGCACCTGGTCACCCTGCGGGGCCTGGGCTACAAGCTGCAACGATGAGACGCGTCGGACTGCGGGCCAGGGTGACCGCCGCGTTCGCGGTCGGCGCGCTAGTGCTCTCGGCGTCGATGGCCCTGATCTCCTACGAATTGACCCGCCGGTCCCTGCTCGACGACCGGGAACGCATCGCCCTGCGGGCCGCCTACTTCGACGCCGCCGTGGTGCATGCCGGCCTCGACACCGACACCCCGGACGTGGTGGAGGTGCTCCGGTCGTTGGACACCGGCGGAAGCCGTCGACCGGTGCTGCATCTCAACGGCGAGTGGTACGCCCGCGCCGCCGATCCCGGCACCACTGCCGCCATTCCGACCGAGCTGCTGCGGGTCGTCTCCGCCGGGGAGCCGGCCGTGCAACGCGTCCGTGTCGACGGGCAACCGGCCCTGGTGGTCGGGGTGCCGCTGTCCGCGTCCGCGACGTACTTCGAGGTCAACTCGCTGCGCGAGTTGGAGCAGACCTTCCGGGTCCTGGCCCTCGCGCTGACCAGCGTCGCGGTGCTGGTCGCCGGGTCCGGCGCCACCCTCGCCTGGTACGCCACCCGGCACGGGCTACGGCCGCTGACGGCGGTCGCCGACGCGGCCGAGAAGATCGCCGCCGGTGACTTCACCGCCCGGCTCGACCCGGCCACCGACCCTGACCTCACCCGCCTCTCCTCCTCGTTCAACCAGATGGTCGACCGCCTCGCCCGGCGCATCGAGCGGGACCGCCGGTTCGCCGCCGACGTCAGCCACGAGCTGCGTTCCCCGTTGCAGACCCTTGCCGCGGCGGCCAGCGTCCTGGCCCGTCGTCGGGAACACCAGGACGAGCGGACGGCCACCGCCGCCGGGCTCGTCGCCGACGAGATCGACCGATTTCAGCGTCTGGTCAACGACCTGATCGACCTGGCCCGCAGTGACCAGCCCGCCCACCGTGCCCCGGTGGACGTGGTGGAGTTGGCCGGAGAGACCTGCGACGGGTACGACCTGCCGGGCGCCCTCGTCCGCCTGGCACCGGACGTGCCCCCGACGTGGCACGTCGAGCGGCGCCGGATCGCCCAGATCCTGGCGAACCTGCTCGACAACGCCGTCACCCATGGCGGTGGCCCGGTGGCTGTTCGCCTGGGACGGGACGGGGACAGCGGCGTCATCGAGGTCGACGATGACGGTCCGGGGGTTCCCGTCGAGGACCGCGAGGCCATCTTCGACAGGTTCGTCCGGGGACGAGTCGCCCACACCCGTGGCACCGGTGACGGCACAGGTCTCGGGCTGGCGTTGGTCGCTCAGCACGCCACCGCGCACGGGGGGCACGTAATGGTCACCGACCGCCCGGGCGGGGGCGCCTGTTTCCGGGTCACCCTGCCGGGGAGCCTGTGATGCTGCACCGTCGTCTCGTCCCGTTGGCGCTCGCCGTCCTGCTGACCGGGTGCGGCATCCCGACCGACGACACCCCGCGAACGGTGCCACCCCCACGAGGGCCGCTGCAGAGCGCCGCGCCCGCCGACACCACCGCACCGGCCGGCAGCGCCGCCGAGACTCTCTGCCTGGTCCGGGACAACCGCATCGTCCCGGTGGTCCGGCGCGTCGACCGTCCATCCACAATCGCCGACCAGTTGCGGCATCTGCTCGCCGGGCCGAGCGGCGCCGAACGGGACAGCGATCTGACCAGCGCCCTGCCCGGGGCTGTCAACGCCGCCCGCGCGACAGTCACCGGGACGCAGGCCCTGATCACTGTGGACGCACCCGCCGATGTCGGCGGCCGCAGCGACGAGGTTCTCGCCTTCGGGCAGATCGTCTGCACCCTGACCAGCCGGGAGGACGTCACCACAGTGGCCTTCCTGCGCGACGGCAAGGCTCTCGGCGTGCCTCGGGCCGACGGCTCCCTCTCCAGCAGACCGCTCACCCGCGACGACTTCGCCCCCCTCATCAGTGCACGCTGAGCGGGCGCACCACCGGAGGCGCCGACGACCCCACATCGACGACGCCGCCCACCACCGCCCCGGCCGCTGTAAGGTACGCGAAAACCCTTCCATGGCGTGCTCCGGTGCGCGGGTAGCCCCGTCCCGGAAGCTCAGGAGGATCGCGTGTCGTCCGACGACAGTTGGCTGCTCGACACCCCGATCGCGCACCGCGGGCTGACCGGCCACAATCGACCCGCCAATTCGCTCGCGGCGTTCGAGGCGGCCGCCGACGCCGGCTATGCCTGCGAACTGGACGTGCAGCTCACCCGCTCCGGCGAGCTCGTCGTCGTCCACGACTACGACCTGACGGCGCTCACCGGTGCGGCGATCGCCACCGCGGAGCTGACCCCGGCCGATCGTCAGCGGCTCCGGTTGCAGGGCACCGACCAGCGGGTGCCCACGCTGTCGGAGGTGCTGGACCGGGTCGCCGGACGGGTGCCCCTGCTGATCGAGCTGAAACGGCCGACGCTCGCCCTCAACTTCGACCTCGTCGACGAGGTGCTGCGACGGACCGCCGACTACCCGGGGCGGTACGCTGTCGAATCCTTCGACCCGCTCCTCGTGGCGGCGCTGCGGGTGGCGGTGCGGAAGCTGCCGCCGCACCGCCGGGTGCCGGTGGGGCGCATCTGCGGGCTGCTGCGTACGGCCGGGCCGCTGACCCGGATGGTGGGTCGCAGCATGGTCAGCAATCTGGTCACTCGACCCGATTTTCTGGCCTACGAGGTGGACGCATTCCCGTCGAACGTGACGGCGTGGTGGCGTCGCCACGGGGTTCCGGTGATTGCCTGGCCGGTCGCTTCACCGGAGCGGGAGATGTTCGCCCGTCAATACTCCGACAACATCGTATTCTCGGGCTATAGACCCTCGCAGGGCCAGCATCTAGCATCGTGACGTGTCTGTTGACCAAGGACAGAGCGGTGTGCTCGCCGAGTCGCAGAAAAGCGCTCCCGGTGATCCTTTGCAGGTCTACCGCGCCTTGGCGGAAGACAGCGTCAACAAGCTCAGGGACCATTACGACTGGCGGGCGAAATGGCACCGTCGGCTGTTTCGTTTCACCGGCATCCTGGTCATCGTCGTCAGCGCGTCGCTGCCACTGCTCGCCGGCTTCAGCTACCCGGGCAAGAACCTCGTAATCGCGGTCTCGGGCGTGGTCATCGCCACCGCCACCGCACTACGCACCTTTTATCAGTGGGATCAGATGTGGGCGCTGCTGCGGCGTACCCATTTCGGTCTCATCGAGGCGAGCAATCAGTGGCGACTCGCTTTCGGTCGCGCCGAGGCGACAGCTGATCCGGCCGAGCGGGAGCAGCGCGCCTACGCGGCGACGGAGGAGCTGCTGGCGAAGATCGAAGGCATCCGCAGCGCCGAGACGGAGAAGTTCTTCAGCTCGTTGGCCTTTCCTGAGGAGTCCGCGCTGACTGGCAAGCCATTCCGCCCCTGATCACGGCACCCGGCGGTCGGCGGGGTCTCGGGGTTGCTCGGTGGAAGACCTGAGTCGGAATCCAGGGCTAGCCGAGGGAAGCTCCCGGAGGTCGGCGGACGTCAGCGGCCACATGCTGGCTGGCATGAAACGCGCTGCGCTCTACGTGATCGCCGGCCCGGTCGGCATCGTGGCCTACGGCCTGGTCCGGCTGTGGGGAAGATCCGACGGGGTATACGGCCCCGGGCTCGACTGGCAGGCCGCGCACCTGGTCGCTCTCGCCGGCATGGTGTGCTTCGTCCCGGGTGTGCTCGCGCTGTCCCGCCTGCTGCCCCGCAGTCCGTGGCGCACCGGGGTGGTCGCCGGCACGCTGGTCGGCCTCGCCGCGACGATTGTGCAGTTCGGCGCGGACATCGTGGAGGGACTCCTGGCCGAGGACCGGGCGGAGATGTCGAGGCTCGGCGCGGACTTCAAGGACATCCCCGGCGTGCAGGTGGCCTTCTACGACGTCGTACCCCAGCTCTTCTTCCTCGGCCTGCTCGTTCTCGCGGGCATGCTCGCCGCCCGACGGCGGCTGCCGTGGTGGAGTGTGCCGCTGCTCCTCGCCGGCATCGTCCTGCCGGCGGTCACCCTCGACCTGCTGCCCATCGGCGGCCTGTGCATGGCGCTGGCGTTGGCGCCGGCGCTGCCGCTGGTGCGCCGGCAGGGCGAGCGGACCAAGTCGCCCGTCGCCTTCCACTGAGGACTCGCGGTGGCGCTGGCCCGCCGACCAACGCCACCCCGAGAACCGTTACTTCAGGGCGAGGGTGCGGGCGTCGGCGGCGATGACGCTGGCGACCTCGGCCGGCACCAGCTTGCCGGCCTGCCGGTCGGCGTAGGTGGCCAGCTCGGCGTACTGGGCGTGGGCCAGCTTGGTGGTCATCGCGGTGACGGCGGCCGGGTCCGCGCCCGAGGTGAGGATCAGGTAGCCGAGGCCGGCCTGGCTCACCGTCACCGTGAAGGTGCTGGTCGCGGTGGCGGTGCCCTCGGGGCCGGTCGCCGCGGTGGAGATGGTGTGCCGGCCGGCGGTCAGCCTGGCCAGGTCGAGCGTGCGCCCGGCGGCCGACTTCTTACCGTCCAGCGTGACGGTGACGGTGTCCGCGTTGGTCGCGGCGACCGCGATCACCGGGGACTGCGCCCGGTCCAGCCGAGCCCCGTTGGCCGGCGAGGTGATCTGCACGGTCGGGTCGGCGGAGGCCCGCTGGAGGAACGCCGAGTTCCAACCGACCAGCTCGGCCGCGCGGTTGGTGATGATCGCGTCGGTGCCGATCCGCTCCAGCCGCTGCCACAGGCCCGCGGAGTCCATCGTCCAGGCCATCACGGCGACGCCGGCGGCGTGCAGCGGGGCGACGACCTCCGGCTTGGCCAGCAGCGCGTTGCCGTCCGGGTTGTACGCGGTCAGGTGCAGCTCCTTCGCGAGCGCCACCGGGTCGGCGTCGAGGGTGCTGCGGAGCAGGCCGAGCGGCAGCTCGGGGGCGATCTCGTGGGTGTACCTCAGGGCGTCGACCTCGAAGCTCTGGATGAAGACGCGGCCCATCATCTGCTCGTCCCGGATCACCTGGATGATGGTGGCGACCTCGTCGCGGGTGTGCTTGCCCTTGATCTCCACGAGCAGGTTGCCGCCCCGGGTCCGCAGGTCGGCGAGCTGCTCGGCGAGGGTGGGCACCCGCTCGCCGACGTACTGCGGGCCGAACCAGGAGCCGGCGTCGAGCGCCTTGATCTGCGCGGCGGTCAGGTCCCGGATGTTGCCGGTGCCGTCGGTGGTCCGGTCGACGGTGCCGTCGTGCAGGATGAACGGGATGCCGTCCTTGCTCGGCTGGACGTCGTTCTCGATCCAATCGGCGCCGCCCCTACGGGCGATCTCCTGGGCGACGAGGGTGTTCTCCGGTGCGGCGGCGGACGCGCCCCGGTGGGCGATCACTGTGAACGGGCTCCCCTCGGGGCGGAGGTAGCCGTTCGGCGCCAGCTCGGTGACGGTGACGTCGTCGTACGACACGGTCGCGCCGTTGACGAAGAGCCCCTGGACGCCGTCGGCGGAGCGCTGGAGGCTGCTGGTCCGCATCGCCTCCCGCCCGTCGAAGATCCAACGGGCCTGGTTGCCGTGCACCTCGACGGCGACCCGGACGTCCCGGCCGGTGCCGGCGGCGGACGGGGCGGAGGCGGTGTTCGTCACGACCCAGGCGTCGGCGGTGGTCCGCTGGGCGAATTCGAGCCCGTTGGCGGCGGTGGTGCCGCTGCGCATGGTGGCGATCCACCAGGGGGTCGCGCCGCTGGCGGGAATGTCGATGCCGAGCGAGGCCCAGCGGGTGGCGGCCGAGACCGCCTCGAAGCGCATGGTCGCCTCAAGGCGGAAGTCGTTCAGGTGCCGACCAAAAGTGATCTTGTTGTTGTCGCTGGAGCTGGCGGAGGTTCCGTACAGTCGGCCGTTCTCGACCTTCCAGGTGCCGTCGACCGCGTGCCAACCGGCGGGCAGCGACCCGGCCGAGAAGTTCTCCGACACGACGACGCTGCCCGGCTCGGCGGTGGCGGGCGACGAGGTCGCGACGGCGACCGCGACGGCAGCGCCGGTGACGGCGAGGACGGCGGCGGAGGCGGCGGCCCGGGTGCGCAGGGCGCCGAGGCGTGACCGGCGAAGCGACGGTGATGCGGGTAGGACAGTCATGGCCGGAACGGTACGAAGCGCGCCCGAACTGATGATCAATCAAGCATGGCGGTCGCCGGAACGCCGGGTGTACGCGTTCGATCGGGGTGTACTCCGGTTGGTCAGTTCGACAGGCCGGAGCAGGCGGCCCCGTCGATGGTGCACGCCTTGGGAGCGGAACCGGTCAACGATCCGTTGACCCGGAACGTCACCCGGACCGAGGCGTTGCCGGGCACCTGGCCGGTGTTCGGGTCCGGCACGAACGTCCACACCGCACCGTCCCGGCTGGCCTGCGCTCCCTCGACCCCGCTGATCCCCAGCGACTCCCGGGGCAGGGTGACGACGAGCGTCCACGCCGGCGCCGCGACCGAGCCGGGATTGCTGATGGTCACTGTCGCGCCGTAACTGAGCAGCGCATTGTCCGTGATGGCGAAGTCGGCGCCCAGGGCCGCCGGGGTGGGCTCGGCGGTCGCGTCGGTCGGCGTGGGCCGAGTCGACGACGCGACGGCCGGTGGGACCGCGGAGGCCGAGGCGGACGGGGAAGCGGGCACCACCGGGCTGGTGACCGCCGGTCGCGCCTGCGCGCGGGGCGAACCTGACGGTGACTCGCCCACCTGCTCCACGGACGGCGGCGGGTCGAGGGTCACCGGCGTCAGCTTCTCCGGCGTACGCAGCACCCCGACGACGGACACGGCCGTCGCGATCAGCACCCCGAGGGCCGCGACGACCGCCACCCAGGTGGCCCGCGAGACGTCCTCCCGACCGGTGAGCACCCGCCGTGCGGCCGCGACGAGGGCCACGACCCGATCCAGCAGGATGATCGCCACGGTACGGCGTGGCTGGGGTGGTGTTGCCGGCACTGCCTGTCTCTCCTTCAGTTCGTCGCCGGGCGCGCGCCCACGATCCGTCCGGTTCGCGGGTGGCGCCCGCCCGGTCACAGCGCGCGAAGCCCGACGAGTATCGCCTCGAGCAGGTCCTCGGTCGGCAGTTCCGACAGCATCGGCGGTTCGTGCGTCTCGATCAGCCTGGCCGCCAGGAGGTCGCCGAGCAGCACCCTGACGGTCCCCAGCGGAAGGTCCAACTCGGCACCCACCTCGGCCACCGACACTGGATGGTGACACAGCTCGACGATCCGCGCTTGTTCAGGGAAGAGCGGTGTGGGGGGCGTGACCCCCCGCCGGGCGACGACCAGCGAAATCAGGTCGAACTGGCCGCGTGCGGGGGCGGTGCGCCCCCCGGTCATCGTGTAGGGCCGGGCGACCGGGCCGGCGTCGTCGTCGTACCACGCCTCGTCAGTGGTGCCGCTGGTGTGCACCAGTGTCCCCGATCGTCACCGAGGAGGCCGGGCCCAGCGTGATCGGCAGGTGCTGCTCGGCCTGCCCCACGAAGAGCGCCACCTCGTACGCCATGTCGCCGACCTCGACGTCGTCACCGGCGATCCGTACGGTGAGGATGGTCCCGTTCGGGATGGTGGCGATGAACAGGAACGCTCGCGACATCTGCACCACCACCTGGCGCAGCCGACCCGCGTCGCAGGTCCGGGTGGCGGCCAGCCCCAACGCGATCAGGCCGGCGACCACGCCGGAGATCTGCTCGGCCAGCTTTTCCCCCACCCGCCGCGAGCCGCCCAGCGGCAGCCCGTCCGGTGAGAGCACCACGGCGAACTCCGCGCCGTGTACCCGGTCGACCAGGCTGTTCAGGGCGTCGGTCAGGCCGTCCTCGGTGACCACTGCAGACGTCATTGATGTCTCCTTGCTGTTCTCGCGACCGGCAGCTCGACCGTGTCGAGGCTGGTCCTGCCGTGGTCCGGGCCGGTCGGTCCGGGCTGGCGGACCCGCGTCGGCAGCGCGCCGTCGCCGTTCGGTTCGGGCAGGTCGGTGCCGGTGCGGGCCGGTGGGTACGGGGTGTCGGGTGGTGCGCTGGTCGGGGTGCGACCGGTGTCGGTGACCAGCCGGGAGGGGAGGAGCACGATGGCGGCCGTTCCGCCGCGCCGGCTGGGGCGCAGCGAGATGTGGGCGCCGCAGCGGCCGGCCAGTACGGCGGCGGCGTACCAGCCGGCGAGGCCCGCGGGCGGACCGTCCGGTGGCGGGTTGCCGAGCAGGTGGTTCGCCTCGGCCAGCGTGGCGGCGTCCAGGCCGGGCCCGTCGTCGACGACGAGGACGGCGCACCCCTGCGGTCGCTGTTCGCCGCTGACCCGGACTGTGGTGTCCGCCCCGGAGAAGGCCAGAGCGTTCTCGATCAACTCCGCCAGCAGGTGGATGACATCCGTGACGGCTGGCCCCGCGAGCGACCACGGCCAGTGCGGCGCGATCAGGACCCGGTGGTAGTCCGGCACCTCGGCGACCGCGCCGCGCGCCACGTCGAGCAGTGGCACCGGGCGTCGCCAGCGGCGGGCTGGTGTCGCGCCGGCCAGGGAGATCAGCTTCTCCACGTTGCGTCGAACCCGCGTGGTGAGGTGGTCGAGCTGGAACAGCTCGCCGGTCTCCTCGGTGGACCGTTCCCGACGTTGCATCCCGTCCAGCAGGCTGAGTTGGTCGCGCAGCAGGGCCTGGTTGCGTCGGGTCAGCCCGAGGAACAGCTCCCGCTCGGCGTCACCGCCCGGCGGCGGAGTGTCAGGCGCTGGGGCCGGCGTGTCAGACACCGGAGTCGGGAGGTCGACCTCCGGCCTGGTCAGCTCGTCGGTCAGGCGGCGGATGGTGCCCGCCCAGCTCAGCAGGAGCACGAGCACGACGATGAGACCGAGCCCGACCACCGCCCCGGTACGCACGATGAGCACTGCGGCACCGGGGGTGGCCCGTTCGACGCTGCTGCGGGCGGTGCTCGTCACCAGTGTCTGCAGCGCGCCGAGGGCGGCGTCCGCCGCGGCCCGCCAGGCCTGGACGGTGAGACCGGCCAGGGCGTTGGCGGTGCCCGACTGGAGCAGCAGCCGGTCCTCCAGGTCGAGCAGGGCCGTCATTTCGGGACCGGTGGCGAGCCGCTGGTGCTCGCCCTGGCCGTCGGGTGGAAGCCCGGCCACGGCCTCGGTGCGCGCGTACCGCTGGACGTTCACCAGTGTGCTCAACCGGCGCCGCTCGTCGGCGCCGAGTCGCGCGCCGGTCAGGGCCGCGCTGACCACGGTGTCCTCCCGGGCGAGCAACTCCCGGGCGCGGGCCAGCGCGATCACCGCGCGGGTGTCGGCGGCCAACCCGCTCTCGTACGCGCCCCACTCCGGGCCGTACACCCGGAAGGCCACGTCGATGACCTCGTCGTACCCGGAAATCGTCGCGACCTGGTCGAGCCGCCCGGTGTCCACCCGGGATCGGGTCGTGCCCAGGCCGTCGAGCCGTCGGACCAGCTCGCCGGCCCGGTCACGCACGGTGCCGGCGCTGAGCAGCCGAAGGTCGCGACCCTCGGCGAACTCGCGGATCTCGGCGGCGGCTCGGTCGGTGCCTCGGCGGGCCGCGTCCAGCGCGGGCGTCGTCTGCCCCGCCCCGGCGATCGTCTCGGCGGTGACCCGGCGTTCCGTCTGCAGGCTCAGGATCAGGCGGTCGATGGGTTGGCCCAGCGTGTCCGCCAGCGCCCGGACACGCAGCAGGTCGAGGGCGTCCTGGCTGGACACGTACGCCGCGTAGGACCAGAGGGTGACCAGCACGGCGGCCAGCACGGCCAGCCTGGTCCGGATCAGCCGAACATCGTCACGGGTCATCGGCTCGCCCGCTGCGGCCACGGTTGCCCGGCGGTGTCACTGGCCCGGTCGGCGACGAGTGTGCGCAGCAGCGCCAACAGCTCGGTGCGGTTGGCGCAGTTCAGCCGATTCCGCATCCGCGCCACGTGGTGTTCGACGGTCTTCGCCGAGATGAAGAGCCGATCGCCGATCTCCCGGTAGGTCAACCCGGCCAGCACCAACTCGGCGACCTCGTACTCGCGGTCGCTGAGCCCGTGCTGCGTCGGGCCGGCGACCCGTGCCGTGCTCGCGCCGGTTGTCGGTGGCTGCCCGCTCTGCCCGCCGGACGGCCGCCCCTGCAACGCTCGGGCGCACTCCAGCAGGGTGGTCATCGCCCGCCGGTCGGCGGTGCGGATGGCGGCCTGCCCGGCGAGGCGGGCGCCGTCCCAGCACAGCCCGGTGTCGTGCAACCCTCGGGCGGCGGCCTCCACCCGGATCGGGTCGACGACCCCGCGGAGCACCTCCACCCAGCTTTCCGCGGCGGCGGCGACCACGGCGGCGTACCGGCTGTGGCCAGCGGCGGCGAGCAACGCCGTGACGTGCTCGTCGGCTACCGTCGGCTCGCTGGTCAGGATGGCGGCGTGCAGCCCGCTCCAGTGCAACGGCACACCCCACAGTGGTGGGTTGCCGAGACGGTCCAGCAGCGAACGTCCCTGGTGCAGGTACGGCTCCAGCCGGGCCAGGTCACCCAGCCGCGCCCCGGCGATGGCCAGCTCGCCCAGCGGCAGCAGGGTGAACAGGTCCACGGGGTGCCGCACCACGGCCTCCAACGCCTGCCCCCAACCCCGCTTCAGCGCCCCGAGGTCACTGTTGCGCCGGCCGATGCCCATTCGGATCGCGGCGGCGAAGAGCTGGTCGCGTGACTCCAGTGACCGCCCGTCGAGCGTCACAGTGGCGAGGCGCTCGCCGGCGGCGTGGATCTCGCCACGGACCATCAGGATCCAGGCCTGCAACAGCCGGTGGCGGCGGGCCATCAGCGGGCCGCCCACACCGGCGCCCAGGGCGCGGTGCAGCACCCGCTCGGCGATCTCCAGCTCACCGCAGTGCACCGCCGTCAACGCGGCGAGGGCCGCCGGGCTGTCCGGCAGCAGCGCGGCTCGTCCGTCCGGCTCCAACAGCGCGGCGGCCTGCACGAGCGCGGAGAGCGCGGCGGTCGGCGGGCCGGTCACGCTCTCCCGTACGCCGTTGGCCATCAGCCGGGCGGCGCTGGCGTGCAGGGTGGGCGGTTCACCCGCCGGGTCGCCCGCCGGTGACTCGGTGGTGGCGGCCAGGTCACCGGCGGCCAGCCCACCGACGATGGCGAACGCCGCCGCCGAGGCGGTGCCCGACCACCGGAACAGTTCGACGCTGCGACCAACGTGACCACGGTGGGCCAGGGCGGTGGCGGCGACCACGGCCGCCTCGGAGCGGTCCGGGGGAGCAGCCGTGGCCAGCAGCCGGTCCGCCAGCCGAAGCGCGTCGTCGAGGTCACCGGCGAGCGCGGCGGCGAGCGCCTGCCGTGCGTTCGGCGGCCGTCCGGCCGCCGTGGCCGCCGCGAACAGCTCGGCGGCGAAGGCCGGCTCGTCGGCCAGCGCCTCGTCCGCCGCGGCGGCCAGGGTCGCGGCCGGGCAGTCGGCGAGCGCGCCGACCGCGAGCAGGGAGCGGACCAGCGGCAGCACAGCGCCACCCCGGGCGAGCTGCAACTCGGTGAGCCGACGCCAGACCGCGGTCCGCTCGGTGCTGGGGCTGAGCGTCGCGACGGCCCGCCGGACGATCGGCGCGAGCCGGCCGTCGGCGCCGAGCAGCCCGGCCGCCCTGGTCGTGGCGATCAACTCGTCCACCCCGGCCGGGTCCCGGCCGAGCAGCGCGCCGAGCATGCTCACCGGCAGCGCCCCACCGGCGGCGACGGCGAGCAGCAGTCGTCGTACCGCGGTGGGCTGAACGTCCAGGTCCGGCCCGAATTCGAGGATGACGGACCGGGGTGGGTCGACCATCGCGCCGGTCCGGGTCTCCGCGCCGGCCAGGCCGCGGGCCAGCCGTTCCACATCCCGGGGTACGCCGGCGGTCTGCGTGTGGACGAAGTCGACCAGGTCGGCGGGGCGACCCAGCTCGGGCGTGGCGGTGAGATGGGCGGCGGTCTGCTCCCGGGTGAACGGTGTGAGCAGCACTGCCTGCCCCTCGCGTCGCAGCGCGTCGACAAGCTCACTGAACGCCGCTGACCGGGGCCACGGGCGGTGGGCGACCACCAACCGGTGTCGACGGTCGGCGACCAGACGCGACAGCGCGCCGATCCGCGCGTCGTCGAGCAGGTGCGCGTCGTCGACCAGCACCACCGTGTCGGGGTCGACCGGCTCGCCCGGCTCCGGGGCGGCCGTGCGTACGGCGATGCCGGCGCGCTGGTGGATGCGCTCCAACTCGGCGAGGAGCGCTGTCTTTCCGTGACCGGCCGGGCCGGCGATGCCGACGGCGAGTGGGCCGGTCGGATCCTGCGCGACAGTGTGCAGCAGGGCCTGCAACCCCTTGTCTAGGGTCAACCCTGGTGCGGCGAGGTCATTCATGATCATTGGGCTCATCCTTCGCGTCCCCGGCCGCGGGCCAGCGCCAGGCGGGACGGCTTCGGCAGTTCCAGTGGGAGGACCCGGACCGGGGGCCGTGGTGGCGGATCGCCCGGAACGGTGTGATGAGGGCGGCGCGGTGCCGGGATGGTGGCCCGCCCGGCACCGCTGACCGGAGCCGGAACGCGGGCCGGCGGCGGCTGGCGAGGGCGTGGTGACACCACCTGACAGGCGGCCATCGCCGCCCCGGTGGCGGCGGTCAACTGTGCGTCCGGCTCCACCTCCACGGGCACCGGGAGAGCCGCGCCGATCAGCTCGGCCACCAGCGGGACCCGGGTCGAGCCGCCGGCCAGCAGGACGCCGTCGAGCTGCGCCGGAGTCAGGTCGGCACTGCGCACGGCCCGGAGCAGGAGGTCGACGGTGGCCTGGACCGTCGGGCGGATCATGGCCTCGAACTGCGCCCGGGTCACCGGCACCCGCGCCGGGCCGTTGGGCAGGGTCAGCACCACGTCGGCCGTGAGGTCGACCGTCAGCACCCGCTTGACCCGGTCACACTCCGCGCGCAGCCCGCGCAGCGCGGCCTGGGCACCGCGACGTCCGGTCGCGGCCAACTCCCGGGCCAGCATCGTACGAGCATGCTCGGCCAGCGCCTCGTCGAAGTCGGCGCCACCGATCGAGTCGAGACCCTGTGGAGTGCCGAACGTCTCGTACGTGCCGCGGGGGGTCAGGCGCACCAGAGCCGCCTCGAAGCTGTTGCCGCCCAGGGCGTAGACCACGGCGGTGCTGCCCGCGAACCCGCGAGCGGCGTGGCTCTCGGCGACAGTGACAGTGCGGGGCAGCAATGTGACGTGCCGTAGGCCGAGGTCCGACAGTGCCCGGTGCAGCACCTCCCGCCGGTAGGGGCGCCACCCCGCCGGGTGGCTGAGCACGATCGCCTCGGCCGCCCCGCCCTCCTGTGCGTGCACCCGCTCCACCACCCACGCCGCCAGCTCGGCGGTCAGTGTCTGCGGGGCGCATGGCTCGCCGCCGAGCAGCACCGGCACGTCGTCGCCGATCCGGTGGACGAAGTCCCGGGTGGTGCGGCTGCCGTCGTCGGTCACGGGCTCGCCGACGTGGAGCGAACCGTCCTCCGCCAGGCACAGCACCGAGGGCATGAGGGGTGAGCCGGCGCTCAGCGGGACAGCCTCGGGACGGGTCCAGGTCGCGCCGCGTCGCCGTGCGACGGCGGCGGCCGTGTTGCTGCTTCCGATGTCTATCCCCAGGACGTACGGCATCGTCTCTGTCTCTCCCCGTGAGTCGGCCGGTCGGTGGCGATGGCGTCGGCTGCCCGACGGCCCACCCCCGGCAAACCCCGCGGGCTCCTACGTTCGTACCAGAGATCAGTCCCTGGTCGGGACCCTAATCTCGCCGGGACGGTTTCCCCCAGTCCCCCTAACGTACGAGGTGGCGGAGCCCCTAGTTCAACCGGCCCGGATGCGGGCTCAGCCCCGATGCCCGGGGGCGGGCCCCGGTAATAACGTCGTCACTGTCGACGTACGACACCCGCCAATGCCACATCCGAGGAGAACCGGCACATGGACTCGCAGCAGACGCTCCACGACTTCGTGCTCGACCTACTGACGAACCCGGACGCGCGGTCGGCCTTCGACCTCGACCCCGAGGGTGCGTTGCGGGGCGCCGGGCTCACCGACATCACCGCTGCGGACGTGCAGGACGTCGTGCCGCTGGTCGTCGACTACGCGCCGGGGGCGGGCCTCGCACCGCTGGCCTCGCCGGTCGAGCAGCTCGGGCTGGACCCGCTGCTCACCGACACCACCGACGTGGTGGGTCAGTTGCAGAGCGTCGCCCAGCAGATCAGCGTCACCAGCTCGCCCAGTGGCCTGGACGTCAAGGCCGGTGTGCTCGGCGCCATCGCTGTCGACCCGTCGACCGCCGCCGCCGGGGTCACCGTGCTGCCGGGCATCGGTCTGGGTGTCGGTCCGTCCGGCCTCGACACCGACCTGGCCGGTGTCTCCGATGTGGCGCACACTCTCGACGCCGACGTGGTGCAGCCGGTGGACGCGATCGCGGACCCGGTGCTCGGGGACGTCACCGGCGCGGTCGGCGACCCGAGCGGTCTGCTCGGCGGCACCGACTCGAACCTGATCGGCGGCGACCTGACCGGTGGTGTGCTCTCCGGCACCCAGGGTCAGCTCGGCGGGGTCGTCAGCTCGCTCGGTGTCGACGACACCCTCAACGGGCTGGGCCTCGGGCACGGCGACGGTCTCGTTGGCGGGGTCCCGCCGCTCGACGTGCCGTCGACGGTGGGCGGTGTGACGCACCAGGTGGACAGCCTCCTCCCCGGTGTCACCGACACGGTCGGTGACGTCACCGGTGGGGTCACCGATGGTGTGCTCGGCGGCGACTCGCACGCCTCGTCCGATCACGGGCTGCTGGGTATCACCGGCGGTCTGCTCTGACCCGGATTTCCGGTCGGAGCGGAGGGCCGGATCGCCTTAGGCGATCCGGCCCTTCCCGGTTCCACATCCGGTCCCTCTTGATAATTGAGCCGAAATCCGCACACTTGGTGCGGTGATGGCCGGGATCTGGTTGGACGTGCTGGACGAGATCGCCCGCACGTGCACTGCACATAGTCGCGGTGACCTGCTCCAGACGGTGCGGCAGAAGCGGGCGCAACTGCTGGACCCGACGCTGCGTGTCCTGGTCATCGGTGAGCCGAATCAGGGCAAGAGTCAGCTGATCAACGCGATCATCAACGCGCCGGCCTGCCCGGTGGGCGACGGCCGGACGACCGTGCTGCCGACAGTGGTGCAGCACGCCAAGGCCCCCACCGCGGCGGTGGCGCAGGCGCCGCCACCGGCCCCGGGCCACCCCACCGGCGCCGCCGCCGCGACGACCGTCGAGCGGACCCCGGTTGCGCTCAACCAGGTCGCGGCGGGCGTGGCCGGCCTGGTCGGGCGGCGACCGGGCGGCGGCCCGGCGTACGTCGAGATCGGCTTGCCCCGCGCCCTCCTCGGCGCGGGGTTGGTGCTTGTGGACACTCCCGGCACCGACGAGGTCGCCGGCATCGGCGCGGCCGCACCGGTCGCCGCGCCGGCCCGCGCGGACACCGTGCTGCTGGTTTCCGACTCCACTCGGGAGTTGTCGGTCGCCGAGCTGAACATGCTGCTGCACATCATGCGTTCGCATCCGAACGTGGTGGTCGTGCAGAGCAAGACCGATCTGGTGGCGGACTGGCGTACGGTTGCTGAGCGCAACCGGCAGCACCTGGCCGAGGCGGGTGTCCCGGCGACGCTGATCCCGGTCTCCGCGGCGCTGCGACTGCGCGCCGCCGCGGCCGACGACCGTGTTCTCAACGCCGAGTCCGGGTTCCCCGCGCTGATCGCCCGACTGCAACGCGACCTGGCCGGCAAGGCCGACCACCTGGCCCGAGCGGCGGTGCAGACGGTGGCCCGGACGGTGGTGGAGCAGTTGGCCGCGCCGCTGCGCGCCGAGTTGGCGACCCAGGAGGCCGAGGAGCAGTCCGGGCCGATCTCCCGGCTGCACGCCGCGCAGCGCGAGGTCGACGAGTTGCGCCGGTGCTCCACGCGGTGGCAGAACACGCTGACCGACGAGATCACCGACCTGCTCGCCGACCTTGAGTACGACCTGCGCGACCGGACCCGACAGATCCTGCGCGCGGTGGACGAGGCGTTCGACACCGCCGACCCGTTGGTCGCCTGGGACACCTTCCAGGACTGGCTGGAGCGGAGCCTGGTGGAGGCGGCGGAGGCGAACCACGAGTGGCTGATCCAGCGCTGTGACTGGATCGCCCGGCGGGTGGCCGCCAACTTCGACAGGTACGGCTACGACGTGCTGCCGCCCTGGTCGATGACGATGCCTGACGACATCGGCGAGCGACTGCCCGAGCTGCAGCGGCCCACGATCGACAGGTTCACCACCGGCCAGAAGTTGTTCACCGGCATGAAGGGCTCGTACGGCGGCATGCTGATGTTCGGTCTGGCGACCACCCTGGCCGGGATGCCGATGATCAACCCGGTCTCGGTCGGCATCGGAGCGCTCTTCGGCGGCAAGAGCATCCGCGACGAGAGCAAGCAGCTGCTCCGTCGCCGGCAGGCCACCGTCAAGACGGCCATCCAGCGGCATGTCGACGACTTCTTCGTCCGGATCATCCGGGACTGCCGTGACGCCGCCCGGCAGGTGCAGCGGATGCTGCGGGACCACTTCACGGGGCTGACCGAGGAGCTCCAGGAGGCCATCGTGCAGTCGTTCCGCAGCGCGAAGCAGGAGGCCGACACCGATGCCTCCCTGCGCGAGCAGCGGCAGCGCGAGATCCGGCTGAAGATGACCCGGTTGGCGGCGGTCTACGAGCAGGCCCAGCAGTTGACCGGCGCCCGGTCCGCGCCGCTGCTGCTGGAGCCGCAGCCATGACGGTGGGGGTGCGCCTGGATGAGGCGGCGTGGGGGTTGCTGCACCAGGCCATCGAGCTGTACCAGGACAATCCCCGGGCCGTCGCCGAGCTTCGGCAACAGGTGGCCCGACTGGAGCAGCCGCTGCGGATCGCGGTGGTGGGCCCGTGGCGGTCGGGCAAGTCGACGGTGCTCAACGCGTTGATGGGCGAGGAGGTCGCGCCGGTCGAGCGGGCCGACGGCGCCTTCACCTGGTATGAGGACGGGGCCGCGCCGCACGCCACTGCCTACCCCGTCGGGCAGCCGCCGCAGGAGTTGGCAGTGGTGAAGTCGGCGACCGGGCTGCGGGTGGATCTGGGCTGGGGTGCGGGGGACGTGCGGGACATCGTGGTGCGCTGGCCCACGCGGGCGCTGCGGCAGATCACGCTGATCGACACCCCGGCGGTCACCGGCGGCGCCGAGCAGGGCCGGGCGCCGGTGTTGGAGCGGGTGCTGCGCGATTCGGACGCGATGTTGTACCTGACCCGCGACGGTCGCGACAGCGATCTGCGGGTGCTGGAGTCCGCACGGGACAGTGCCGTCGGGCAGTCCGCTCCGGTCAACGTGATCATGGTGCTGTCCCGCGCCGACGAGACCGGTGGAGGCCGGATCGACGGCCTGCTCACGGCACGCCAGCTCGCTCGCCGGCACTACCGCGACCCGAGGGTGAACGCGCTCAGCGTCAACGTCGTGGCGTGCAGTGGAATGATCGGCCTGGCCGGCCGGATGCTCGGTGAGTCGGATTTCGCCGCGCTCGCGACCCTGGCCCAGGTGCCCCGGGCGGAGCTGGACGTCCACCTCATCTCCGCCGACCGCTTCCTTCGCGGCGAGCTGCCGGTGCGGCTGGACCCCGAGGTGCGCGCCGCGCTGCTCGGTCGGTTCGGGGTCTTCGGTGTCCGGCTGGCGGCCACGCTGGTGCGCAGCGGGTTCGACAGCCGGGTGAAGCTCTCCGCCGAGTTGATTCGACGCAGCGGCCTCACCGAGCTGCGCGAGTCGGTGACGCGTTGTTTCATCGATCGCCACGACGCGCTGAAGGCCCGGTCCGCGCTGGCCGCGGTGGAGGCGCTGTCGCGGGCCGAGCCCACCCGGGGGTCCGCCGAGTTGGTCGGCGCGGTGGAGCAGATCCTCGCCGGTGCGCACGAGTTCCGGGAGCTGCGCCTGCTGGTGGCGTTGCGGAACACCCGGCTGGGGTTCGACGCGGAGTTGGCGGCCGAGGCGCAGCGGTTGGTCGGCGGTGACGGGGTGGGCCTCGCGGCTCGGCTCGGTGTCGAGCATGAGGCCGACGTACGGCAGCTCTGGGAGGTCGCCGCCGACGCGCAGTGGCGGTGGCGGGACCGGGCGGAGGATCCACTACTCCCGCTGGCGCAACGGCGCGGCGCTCAGGTGGTGGTCCGCAGTTGCGAGGGGATGATCGCCGAGTTGGTGGCGGGCGGCCGCTGAGCGACGACCGCCGGTGGCTGACGGTCTTTCCAGTGGGGCACGGGCCTTGGCCGAAACGGGAGGCCCCGCGGTTCGGTCTGCGGCCGGGCAGCGGCCGGGCAGCCCGCCCCGATGGTCGGCCGCAGGGTTCGTGGCCCGAAAAACGTTATTCGATCTCACTCCACACGGTCGCCGCTGACCTGCGGAGATAACGCTCTCACGGATGGTGGGAGAGTGCTTGACGCGCCCGTGATCCGGACGCAACGATGCATTCACATACCTCGTCCCACCACCGCCTGGCGTGATCGGCGCACGCCGTCCCTCGCACCGCGAAAGGACCCACTGTGCGCAGATCCCTGAGATCGTGGCTCGGCCTCACGCTGAGCGCGATCCTCGTGGCGGGCGGCATCGTCGCCGCGCCACCCCCGGCAAGCGCCGCACCGTTCAGCGTGCTGGTCTTCAGCAAGACCGCCGGATTCCGGCACGGATCCATCACCCCGGGCATCGCCGCGATCCAGCAACTCGGTGCGGCCAACGGCTTCACCGTCGAGGCCACCGAGGACGCCACCCAGTTCACCGACGCCAACCTGGACCGGTTCGCCGCGGTGATCTGGCTCTCCACCACCGGCGACGTGCTCAACGCCACCCAGCAGGGCGCGTTCGAGCGCTACATCACCGGCGGCGGCGGGTACGTGGGCGTGCACTCCGCCTCCGACACCGAGTACGACTGGCAGTGGTACGGGGGACTGGTCGGGGCGTACTTCGCCTCGCACCCGGCCGAGCAGAACGTCACAGTGAAGGTCGCCGACCAGGTGCACCCGTCCACCGCGACGCTGCCGCAGCGGTGGAGCCGGTTCGACGAGTTGTACAACTACCGCACCAACCCGCGGGGCAACGCGCACGTGCTGGCCACCCTGGACGAGAGCACCTACACCGGCGGGAGCATGGGCGCCGACCATCCGATCTCCTGGTGCCAGAACTACTCCGGCGGTCGCGCCTGGTACACCGGCCTGGGGCACACCGACGCGTCGTACAGCGAGGCCAATTTCCGGCAGCACCTGCTCGGCGGTATCCGGACGGCCGCCGGCGCGGTCGACGCCGACTGCGGTCCCACCGTCACCAGCAGCTTCCAGCAGGTGGAGCTGGCCAAGGGCGCGGCCGAGACCGGTGAGCCGATGAGCCTCACCGTCCTACCGGACCGGGGGGTGCTGCACACCTCCCGCAACGGCGTGATCCGGCACACCGACGCCGCCGGCAACACCAAGATCGCCGCCACCCTGCCGGTCTACACCGGCGACGAGGAGGGCCTGCAGGGCATCAAGGCCGACCCGAACTTCGCCACCAACCGCTGGGTGTACGCCTACTTCGCACCACCACTGAGCACCCCCGGCGGTGGTGCGCCGGCCACCGGCACCCCGGCCGACTTCGCCGTCTGGGACGGCGTCAACCGGCTGGCCCGGTTCACAGTGAACGCGGACAACACCATCAACCTGGCCAGCGAGACGTTGATCCTCAACGTGCCGACCAGCCGGGGCATGTGCTGCCACGTCGGCGGTGACATGGACTTCGACGCGGCCGGCAACCTCTACCTGTCCACCGGTGACGACACCAACCCGTTCGACTCGGCCGGCTTCACCCCGATCGACGAACGGGCCGGGCGCAACCCGGCGTTCGACGCGCAGCGCACCTCGGCGAACAGCAACGACCTGCGCGGCAAGGTCCTCCGGATCAAGCCGAGCGCCGCCGGTGGCTACACCATTCCGGCTGGCAACATGTTCGCCCCGGGCACCGCGCGGACCCGCCCGGAGGTCTACGCGATGGGCTTCCGCAACCCGTTCCGGATGAGCGTGGACAAGGCCACCGGCATCGTCTACATCGGTGACTACGGCCCCGACGCGGGCACCGCCGACCCGAACCGGGGGCCGGCGGGCAACGTCGAGTTCGCCCGGATCGACCGGCCCGGCTTCTACGGCTGGCCGTACTGCACCGCCCGCAACGACGCCTACAACGACTACACCTTCCCGTCCGGGCCGTCCGGGGCGAAGTTCAACTGCGCCGGTGGGCCGGTGAACAACTCGCCCAACAACACCGGCATCACCCAGCTGCCGCCGGCCGTCCCGGCCTGGTTGCCGTACGGCGGCTCCGGCTCGCCGCCGGAGTTCACCGGCGGTGGCCTGTCGCCGATGGGCGGCCCGGTCTACCGGTACGACCCGAACAACACCTCGCCCGTGGCGTTCCCCGAGTACTACGACGGGACCTACTTCGCCGGCGAGTTCGGCCGTCGCTGGATCAAGAACATCAAGCTCGACGCGTCCGGCCAACCACTGAAGATCAACCCGTTCCCGTGGAGCGGCACCCAGGTCATGGACATGGAGTTCGGCCCCGACGGCGCGCTCTACGTGCTCGACTACGGCACCGGCTGGTTCAACGGCGACGCCAACTCGGCGCTCTACCGCATCGAGTACGCCCGCGAGGGCCGAGCGCCGGTCGCAAAGGTGTCCGCCACCCCGACCAGTGGCACCGCGCCGCTGACAGTGGCGTTCTCCTCGGCCGGCACCCTCGACCCGGACGGCGACCCGTTCACCTACGCCTGGGACTTCGACAACAACGGCACCACCGACTCGACCGCCGCGAACCCGAGCTTCACGTACACCACAAACGGGACCCGCAGCCCGACGCTGACGGTCCGGGACACCACCGGCAAGACGGCCACCGCGAGCGTGGTCGTCACCGTCGGCAACAGCGCCCCGGTGGTCACCGTCAACACCCCGTTGAACGGGCAGACCTTCACGTTCGGGGACGCGGTGCCGTTCTCCGTCACCGTCACCGACGCCCAGGACGGTGCGATCAACTGCGCCCGGGTGAAGGTGAACTACGTGCTCGGCCACGACTCGCACGGCCACCAGCTGGGCAGTGTGCAGGGCTGCACCGGGGTCATCCAGACCTCGGCCGACGGCGAGCACGACACGGCGGCGAACATCTTCGGCATCATCGACGCCGAGTACACCGACCTGGGCGGGGGCGGCCAGCCGGCGCTGACCACGCACACCCAGGCGGTGCTGCAACCTCGGGTACGTCAGGCGGAGCACTTCGGTGACTCGTCCGGCGTGCAGATCGTCTCCGGGGCGGCCGGGCACGGCGGCGCGGCGGTCGGCTACGTCGACAACAACGACTGGATCTCGTTCCGCCCCTACAACCTGACCGGCGTCCAGTCGTTCAGCGCCCGGGTCGGCGCACCCGCCGGCGGTGGCGGCACGTTGGAGTTGCGGGTCGACTCACCCACCGGGCCGCTGGTCGGTTCGGCCACCGTCACACCCACCGGCGGGTACGCCACCTTCGCCACCGTCACCGGCGGGGTCACCGCCCCGACCGGCACCCGGACGCTGTTCCTGGTCTTCAAGGGCACCGGCCCGTACTTCGACATCGACGAGTTCACCCTCTCCACCAGCCCCGGCGGTCCCGGGCCGGACCCGGACCCGGACCCGGACCCGGAACCGGGCGCCAACCTGGCCCGGGGCAAGCCGGCGCGAGCGTCCAGCTTCGAGGGCGCGTTCGTCGCGGGCAACGCGTTCGACGGCGCGGCCGGCACCCGGTGGGGCAGCGCCTTCGGCGATCCGCAGTGGATCGACGTGGATCTCGGTGCCACGTACGCCATCAACCGGGTCAAGCTGACCTGGGAGGCGGCGTACGGCAGCGGCTACCAGATCCAGACCTCGCCGGACGGCGTCAACTTCACCACGATCCGTACGGTGACCGGCGGTGACGGCGGGGTGGACGACCTGACCGGGCTCAGCGGGTCCGGCCGGTACGTCCGGCTGCTCGGCACCACCCGGGGCACCGCCTGGGGCTACTCGCTGTTCGAGTTCGAGGTGTACGGCGGCACCGGGAACCCGACCGGCGGCAACCTGCTGTTGAACAAGCCGGCGACGACGTCCAGCAACGAGGGGGCAGACGTGTCCGGCGCCCAGGCGGTGGACGGCAGCCTCACCACCCGCTGGTCGAGCACGTTCTCCGACCCGCAGTGGATCCGGGTGGACCTCGGCAGCGCCACCGCGATCGGCCGGGTCAAGCTGAGCTGGGAAGCGGCGTACAGCAGCGCGTACCAGATCCAGACCTCGAACGACGGCACCACCTGGACCACGGTGAAGACGGTGACCGGGGCCGACGGCGGCGTGGACGAGCACACCGCCCTCGGGGCCAACGGCCGCTACCTGCGAATCAATGGCACGGCGCGGGGCACCGGATATGGCCACTCGCTCTGGGAGGTCGAGGCGTACGCCAGCTGAACCACCACCTGAGTCCGCCCCCACCGTCGATCGGGCGGTGGGGGCGGACTCGCCTCGATCATGTGATGCTCAGTAGCTCCGGTGGCCCCCAGACAACTACTTTTCATCACCTGATCGCGGCGTTCGCCCTGCGCGTGGTCCGCCCCGGCAGGCGATGGTGCGAATGAGGGCTTGTCAGTAACGCTGCCACCGGTTGTCGGCCACCCGGTACGCCTTGATCCGGTCGCGCGCCCACCCCAATTCGGCGCAGCCGTCCGACCGGCAGCGGCGGCACGATCCGCGCGCCTGGTGCTGCGCGATGGTCTGCCGGGCCAACATCGGCACCCACGCCGACAGGGGCAACTCCCGCTCGATCATTGACGGTGCGCCTTGAGCGTCTCCCGAGCCCACGTCAGCATGTCGCACCCGTTCGGCTTGCACTGCGCGCAGCGGCTCGGTGGCTCGTGATGCTGTGTGATCACCCGTTGTGCAGTCCAGATGACCAGCGCTGGCGTCACGGGTCCGTCGTCCATGGCCACGGCTCCACCTCCAAAGACAGGCAGGTCCGGGCACCGATCCCTGATCAGGCACCCGGACCGCTCACCGAATGAGCCCTAGCCGGTTGCCGTACGTCCGGGCCCCATAGGAGACCGTGCCCTGTCGCACCCAACAGTGTCAAGTCTGACAGCTATCACATATGACACTGACGGGTCCGCATAACGTCCAGTCCATGGTCCGCAGGCTGTACGGCAGCGCCGAGCTACAGGAACGCCTCCAGGTGTCCCGCGCCCGCGTCGTGCAGATCACAAGTCGGCCGGACTTCCCGGAGCCGTTCGATCGGCTGGCCGGGGGAGCGGTGTGGTTGGTGGAAGACGTGGAGGCGTGGATCACCGAGCACCGACCCCACCAGGCGCGAGACGCGGACCCGGACGCACGCTGAAGGGTCCCCGACCTACCGGCCCAGGCTCCTGAACTGATGCCAGAACCTTGGCTGCTACGACATGCCGGGGCAAGCCGTCCATGATCGTGTAGCGGCGCACTTCCGGCCGCATCCCAATGATCGCGGTACTGGCGTTGCGGATCGGTATGTTCACGGTCGAGATTAGTTGTATAGCCAGGAGACGGCGCAGCAGAGGCACAGCGCCAGCAGCGCGGCCGAGGTGAGTAGCAGAACGAGAAGCGTCGTCAGCTCGCTGCGTACCGTCGGCACAGGCGGTTGCGGCGGCGGACTGCCTTCGGTCGACTCGGGGACGGACACAGCATGATCATCTCAGATCCGCCGTTGGACTCAGCGGCGGTCCGGGGGCAGCCGCGTCGTCGGTAGTCCGCGCGACCCCTCAACGCTGAACCCTGGTGGGTTGCATGTTTGCCCCATCAATCTGCGGTGGACAATGAGGCAGGGTGCTTGAGCTCTCAATGCGGCTCTTATTGGAGGCGTTGAGGGTGCCCGTGCGGCGATCGAGGAGCACGCCGCGCGCCCCATCACCCTGGTTGCCGCGCGCCCGGGGCACCTTTCGATTCGACGTTGTAGGCGCGGGACATCAGTCGTCGGCGACGGCCACCGGCTCCGAGCCGATGCAGCGCACCTTCAGCTCGTACTCCCGGGCCGACCCCTCGAACGTGACTTCGACGTCGTCGTCCGGGCCCCGGTCCACGTCCCGGACCCGGTAGCCCTGCGCGGGGGCCCAGGAGACGAGGCGTACGCCGCCGGGGCCGCACTCGGCGACGGCCGTGCCGCCGTCGGTTGCGAACCCTCGGCGCGGCCCGGCGCTGCCGCTCGGTGCGGGGCTCGTCGGGCCCGCTCCGGCGGTGCCTGTCGCCGCCGGCGCGGCCGAGGCGCTGCCCGTGGCGCGGGGGGTGGGCACCGGCTCGGGGGAGGCGAGCGCCCGTTCGATCTCGGCCTCGCCGCGCACCCCGCCGGGAGTGCCGGTGAGGCTCTCGCCCACCAACCGGATCGCGCCCACGCCGATCAGGGTCGCGATGGCGGCGGTGGCCACCCACCCGGTGGCGACGAGGATCGAACGACGGCCCATCCCCTGACTATCCCCGATCGGTCCTTGTCGTTGGCACATCCGAACACTAAGGCGTGGTTAACGTGCGCCGCGCTGCCGGCGGCAGCGGTTAGCCTGCCAGATGTGGCCCGCCTGTTGCTCATCGAGGACGACCTGACGATCCGTACCCCGCTGATCCGGGCCCTGCGTGAACGCGGCCACGCGGTGGCCGCCGCCTCGACCGCGATGGCCGGGCTCCGCGACGCGCTGGAGGACCGACCCGACCTCGTCGTGCTCGACCTGGGCCTGCCCGACCTGGACGGCCGCGAACTGCTGCGGATGCTGCGCGCGGTCAGCTCGGTGCCCGTCATCGTGGCCACCGCGCGTGACGACGAGACCGAGATCGTCCGGGTGCTCGACGCGGGCGCCGACGACTACGTGGTCAAGCCGTTCACCGCGGCGCAGCTCGACGCCCGCGTCCGGGCGGTGCTGCGACGGGGTCCCTCCGGTGCCGACGGGCAGGTCCCGGCGCTGGTTGTCGGCGGGCTCCGCGTCGACCCCCGGGCGCGGCAGGTGACCCTGGACGGGGCCACGGTCGAGCTGACGCCCCGCGAGTTCGATCTGCTGCACCACCTCGCCGGCCGACCGGGCCAGGTGGTCACCAAACGTGAGCTGCTCACCGAGGTGTGGCAGATCCCGTACGGCGGCGCCGACAAGACCGTCGACGTGCACCTGTCGTGGTTGCGTCGCAAGTTGGGGGAGAACGCCCAACAGCCCCGCTACCTGCACACAGTGCGGGGTGTCGGGGTGCGTCTCGAAGCCCCGGCGGCGCAGTCGTGAGGGCCCGTCTCGCGCTGCTGGTCGCCGCGGTCAGCGTCCTCACCCTCATCGCGTTCCTGGTGCCGTTGGCGCTGCTGGTCCGCACCGTCGCCGAGGACCGGGCCACCGTCCGGGCCACCGCCGACGCGCAGAGCCTGGTGCCGGTGGTCGGCACCGCCGACGCGGCGACCATCCGGCTCACCGTCGAGCAACTCGCCGCGGACTCCGGTCGACCGGTGAGCGTCTTCCTGCCCGACGGCACGGTGCTCGGCGCCCAGACACCGCGTACCCCAGCGGTGGCCCTCGCCGCGCGCGGACAGAGCCTCACCGGGGAGTCGGCGGCCGGTCGGGAGGTCGTCATCGCCGTGCAGGGCCGGGCGGACGGCACCGGGGTGATCCGGATCGCGGTGCCGCAGCACGAGCTGACCGCCGGGGTCACCCGGGCCTGGCTGGTGCTGGCGCTGCTCGGCGTGATCCTCGTGCTGATCGGGCTGCTCGTCGCCGACCGGCTGGCGCGCACCCTGGTCCGGCCGATCAGCGACCTCTCGGCCGTCTCACACCGGCTGGCCAACGCCGAACTGGACGCCCGGGTCACGCCGGCCGGCCCGCCCGAACTGCGCGAGGTGGCCGGCGCGCTCAACCACCTCGCCACCCGGATCCAGGTGCTCCTGGTGCAGGAGCGCGAACAGGTCGCCGACCTGTCGCACCAGCTGCGTACGCCGCTGACCGCGTTGCGGCTGGAGGCGGAGTCGTTGCATGACCCGGACGACGCCGCCCGGATCACCGCCGCCGCCGACGGGCTCGAACGCGCGGTCACCGGGCTGATCCGGCAGGCCCGGTGGCGGCACGCACCGGCGCAGCCGGCCACCTCGGACGCGGCAACGATCGTCGCCGACCGGGTCGCGTTCTGGTCGGTGCTGGCCGAGGACACCGGCCGGGCCGTCACACTCGACCTGACGCCCGGCCCCCTTCCCGTCGGTGTCGCCGCCGACAATCTGACGGCGGCGGCGGACGCCCTGCTCGGCAACGTCTTCGCACACACCCCCGACGGGACGCCGTTCGCCGTCCGGCTGGCCCGCGAGGCGGGCGAGGTGGTCCTCACGGTCGCCGACGAGGGCCCGGGCATGCCCGCCGGGGCGATCCGGCGTGGGGCCAGCGCGGCCGGGTCCACCGGCCTCGGCCTGGACATCGCCCGGCGAGCCGCGCAGGCCGCCGGCGGTCGACTGGAGTTGCGGGCCGGCCCGGGAGGCGGCGCGCACGTGCTGCTCCGGCTCGGGCCTCCGGCGTCGCCGCCCGACGCATAGGCGCTGCGATGCCGGGTAGCTGCCAGTCATGGCGCGGTACACGAAACCCGAGCTCAGAGAGCAAATCAAGGAAGAGATCAAGGCTTCCGACAAGGGCGGCCGGCCGGGGCAGTGGTCGGCGCGCAAGTCGCAGTTGGTCACTCAGGAGTACAAGAAGCGCGGCGGCGGATTCCTGGGCGAAAAGGACGAGCGGCAGAAGTCTCTCCAGCGCTGGGGCAACGAGAAATGGCAGACGAAAGAGGGCGACACCCGGGCGCGCAAGGGCGGGACGACGAGTCGCTACCTGCCCAAGAAGGCCTGGGAGGAGATGTCGGAGAACCAGAAGCGCGCGACCGACACGAAGAAACGCGAAGCGTCCCGCGCCGGCAGGCAGTACGTCGCCAACACCGGGCCGGCGAAACGAGCGCGCCGGGACGCCACCACGGCCGGTCGGATGTCGGAGATGTCAGTCGCGGAAGCCGCCAAGCTGGTCCGTGGCCTCGACACCCGACAGCTCAAGACCGCGCTGCGCAACGAGCGCGCCAGCAAGGACCGCAAGACGCTCGTCCAGCGGCTGGAAGCGGAACTCAACCGGCGCGATTGACCCAGCCTCGACCGCCTTAACCCGGCCTTAGCGTCCGGACAGCGCGGTGCTATCCCGATCTGGCCGATCCTCGGAGTCGACAACCGAGGAAAGGTGGACACCACGATGAAGCGCACCAATCTGCTCCTGGCGTCGGTCGGCGGGTCGGCGGTGCTGGCCGTGGCCGGGGTCGCGCTCGGCGTCACCGCCGCGAACGACTCGCGGACCGGCGGCACGTCACTCGCCGCGGCAACCGTCGCGCCGACGGCCACCGACGCGCCGTCGGCCCCATCGGGTACGCCGTCAAGCGGCACGCCCTCCGCCACGCCCTCCGGTGCGCCGTCGACCGGTGCGCCGTCGGCCAGTAACGCGCCGGCGGGCAGCGCGGTCGACGAGAAGCGCGCCGGTGAGATCGCGCTCGCCAAGGCCGGTGGCGGTCAGATCGTCGAGGTCGAAGCCGAGCAGGAGAACGGCCGGCCGGTGTGGAGCGTCGAGATCGTCGCAGGTGACACCGAGCACGAGGTGGACGTCGACCGGGACAACGGCTCGGTGGTCAAGGCCGAGCAGGAGCCGGTCGACGACGATGACAACGACGACAACGACAACGACAACGACAACGACGACGACAACGACGACGACGACGACGACTGATTGGCCGCCCGCCGCCCACCCCGGGCTTTCGGGGCGGGCGGCGGTGCCGAGTCAGCGCAGGCGCCGAGCCGGTCTACCGCACGGGGCATGTGCCGCAGCCAGGCATTCCAATCCCCTGTGACGCGGTGGTCGCGCCGTCCTTGGTGGGACGGACCGGCCACCGCGTCCGTCGGCGGTGCGAGGGGGCCGTCAAGTGGCGACGCGCTGCTCCTGGACGGTCGGTTGCCCCTGGATTGTCGGTTGCTCCTGGACGGTCGGTTGGTCCTGGGCGAACTGGGTGCGGTACAACTCGTGGTAGCGGCCACCAGCCGCGAGCAGTTCACCGTGTCGTCCGCGCTCGATGATGCGTCCGTCTTCCACGACGAGGATCTGGTCGGCCGCCCGGATGGTGGAGAGCCGGTGCGCGATGACCACGCTCGTCCGGCCGGTCAGCGCCTCGGCCAGGGCGTCCTGCACCGCGGCCTCCGAGGTGGAGTCGAGATGCGCTGTCGCTTCGTCGAGAATGACCACGCGCGGACGGGCCAGCAGCAGTCGCGCGATGGTGAGCCGTTGCCGTTCCCCACCGGACAGGCGGTATCCGCGCTCGCCGACGACGGTGTCCAGCCCGTCGGGAAGGCTGCGGATCAGGTCGTCGAGTCGGGCTCGCTGGAGCACCTCCCACATCTCGTCCTCGGTCGCGTCCGGCCGGGCGAACGCCAGGTTGGCGCGGATGCTCTCGTGGAACAGGTGCCCGTCCTGGGTCACCACACCCAACGCCGTCCGGATCGACTCGGCCGACAGCTCACGTACGTCGACGTCGGCGAGCTTCACCGCGCCGTCCTCGACGTCGTACAGCCGAGGCACGAGCTGTGCGATCGTCGACTTGCCCGCACCGGAGGAGCCGACGAGAGCCACCATCTGCCCCGCTTCGGCGCGGAACGACACCCCGTGCAGCACTTCCTCGCCGCCGCGCGTATCGAGCTTTGCCACGTCCTCGAGGGACGCGAGCGACACCTTGTCCGCTGAGGGGTAGCCGAACCGGACCCCCTCGAACTCGACCCCGACCGGCCCCTCCGGGAGGGGGCGGGCGTCGGCCCTGTCGAGGATCAGCGGCTTGAGGTCGAGGACCTCGAACACCCGCTCGAAGCTCACCAGCGCGCTCATCACCTCGACCCGGGCAGTGGCCAGCGAGGTCAACGGTGCGTAGAGACGCGACAGGAGCAGCGCGAGGGCGACCACCGTCCCGGCGTCGAGGCTGCCCCGTAGGGCGTAGAGACCACCGAGCCCGTAGACCAGGGCCAACGCCAGCGAGCCGACGACGGTGAGCGCGGTGATGAAGACCCACTGCAGCATCGCCGCGCGGACGCCGATGTCGCGTACCCGACGTGCCCGCGCCGCGAACTCGGCGGACTCCTCGGCCGGCCGCCCGTACAGCTTGACCAGCGTGGCGCCGGGTGCGGAGAACCGTTCCGTCATCCGAGTGCTCATGGCCGCGTTGTGCTCGGCCGCTTCACGTTGCAACTGAGCGAGCCTCGAACCCATCCGGCGGGCCGGGAGAACGAAGATGGGCAGCAGGACGAGCGCCAGCAGCGTGATCTGCCAGGAGAACGTGAGCATCACGGCCAACGTCAGCATCAGCGTGACGGCGTTGCCGACCACACTCGACAGGGTGTCGCTGAAGGCCCGCTGTGCGCCGATCACGTCGTTGTTCAGGCGGCTGACCAGGGCACCCGTGCGGGTACGAGTGAAGAACGCCACCGGCATGCGCTGAACGTGGTCGAAGACAGCCGTCCGCAGTTGGACGATCAGCCCCTCACCGATGCTGGCGGAGAGAAATCGCGTCACCAGACCCAGCCCGGCCTCGGCGAGGGCGATCACGGCGATCAGCACGGCCAACCGGATCACCACGCCGCTGTCGGCGCCGTCGACGATCGCGTCGACCACCCGTCCGGCGAGAACGGGCGCCGCCACAGTGAGAACCGCCGTCACCACACTCAACAACAGGAACCTGACGATCAAGGCGCGGTGTGGCCGTGCGAACTTCGCGATCCGCTTCAAGGTGGCGCGGGACAGCGGTCGCTCGTCCTGCGCGTTCATCGCGTGGTGCAGGGACATCCACGCGGTAACTTCCATGCTCATGCGTAACCTCCGATACCGGAGGCTAGGACCTCACCCGAGCTTGAGGTCAAGTCGCCACGCGATACTGCCGCTGCGGGATTGTTCGGTGGTCGTAGCCCAGACCGCATCGATGCCGTCGACGACATTCGGTACTGCGCTCAAGCGATCCCGCCTGGACCCGGATCGCTGACGGTCAGTGGTATCGACCGCCTCGCCTCCGTGGAGCGCTTGTGCGTGAAGGTCGGCTCTCGGACCCGCTTCAGGCCGGCGCGGCTGTGGTGGGTGCTCCTGGCCCGGCGGGCCGTTGCGGGTTGGCGTGGGCGCATCCCCGGTCGTCGCCGGCTGCCGCGGGCCGTTGGGTTTGTCGGGGGCGCATTGCGGGCCGGCGCAGGCCGTCGTGGGCCGCTGCGGGGCCGCCGCGGGCCGCTGAAACAGCCTGTGTTCAATCCAGCCGGCATGTGCTGGGTTGTGCCATTCGCTGGTTCGGCTATCCCAGCGTGGGCCTGGCGTTTTGGCCCGCCAAGGGGTGATGGTTCTCGGCTGCTCACTCCTATGTTCGTCGGTGGTAGTGGTTTCGGCGGGGAAGCTGTTCGGGGTCTAACCAGGCGGGTGGAATGAACTCTGGATGTCCGTCGCCGCCGAGCCGGACCCTCCAGTCGCTGTTGTGGACGTGTCGGTGGTGGTGGCCGCAGAGTAGGACGGCGTTTGTCAGGTTGGTGGTGCCGCCGTCGGCCCAGTGGTGGATGTGGTGGGCGTGGCACCAGCGGGGTGGTCGGTCGCAGCCTGGGAAGGCGCAGCCGCGGTCGCGGAGGACGAGGGCGCGTCGGAGGGGGCCGGTGATGAGGCGGCGTTGTCGGCCGACGTCGAGGACTTGGCCGGTGCCGCTGAGGACGGCGGGCAGGATGGTGGCGTCGCAGGCGAGCCGGCGCACGGTGTCGGGCGTGAGGTGGAGGCCGGTGTCGAGGGCACCGCTGCCCAGTTGTCGGGTTAACCCGTCGTAGCTGGTGGTGACGACGATCTGGGCGGAATCGCGGCCGTGCTCGGGCAATTCGCCGGTGCGCAGGGCGAGGCGGCACACGTCGCG
>NZ_JBEXIM010000015.1:0-134078 GCF_040608575.1 Micromonospora sp. NPDC005171
CTGCTCGCGCGCCCGGGCGGCGTCGGCGGCCTCCGCGCGGGTCCGCGCCGCGTCGGCGCGGGACTGCTCAATCTGGCGCCGGACGTCCTGCACCTCGGCCTGCCACCGCCCGGCCCGCTCGGTCGCCTCGGCGGCGGCCCGGGTGGCCCGTTCGGCCTCGGCGCGCAGCGCGTCGCGTTCCACGCTCAGATCGGCCACCCGCTGCCGCTCGGCGTCGCGTTGCGTGCGCAGGTCCCGCACCTCGGCGCGGGCCTGGTCCCGGTCGCGCTCGGCCTGGGCGCGCAGCGCCTCGGCGGCGCTGGCGTCGTGGCGCGCCTGGTCGCGGGCGGCCTCGGCGTGCCGCGCCCGTTCGTCGGCGGCGGTGGCCTGCTGGTGTGCCTGCTCGGCGCGTTGGCGGGCGTCGTCGGCCTCGGCGCGGGCGTCACGGGCCTGCTCGCGGGCGCGCGCCGCGTCGGCCGCCGCGGTCTCGGCGTCGTCGCGGGCCTCGTCGCGTTCGGTCTGCGCCGCCGCGATCTCGGTGGCGGCCTCCGCGCGGGCCTGGGCGAGCTGCCGCTGCACACCCACCGGGGACAACTCGGCGTGCAGCGACTCCGTCAACGTCTCGACGATCTGGTCGAGCCGATCCACCGCCTCCCAGGTGCGGGCCACCTGCCCGGGCAGACCGGGGGCGTTGCGGTGCCGCATCCGGCTGTTGCGGGAGGCGCGCTGGCAGGCGCCGTCGTTGTCGCGGCAGTAGCGAAACGGTCGACCCGCGCCGACACGCTGCGGCACCGGCCGTCCACAGTGGGCGCACGGGCGGGTTTCGGTGGTGCTGGGCTGGGCGTCCATCGAGGGCGAAGTCTAGTGCCGGCGAATCAGCTCGTCGCCCGGGCCGTCGCGTCCAGGGTGTAGCGGCGTTGCAGCAGCAGCGCCGCGAGCATCGCCACCGCCGGCAGCAACCCGAAGCCGTAGCGGACCGCCGCTAGCGCGGCGTCCGGCTGCACCGGCGACTCACCGGCGCTCGAGGCCACGAAGCCACCCACGGTCAGGCACAACGCGTACGCGTACGGGCCCAGGGCCGCGCCGGTGGCCTCGGTGGCCGTCCACACCCCGGTGTAGGTGCCGGCCCCGGTGCCGCTGGCGTTGCTGGCGGCGCGGATCACGTCGGGCAGCATCGAGAACGGCAGCAGCTGCATGCCGGCGAACGCCACCCCGAGCACCGCCACCGCGCCGATGAGCACCGGCAGGCCGGCCGGGCGGCCCACCGCCAGCACCAGCGAGCCGGCGGCGAACGCGCCCTGCGCGCCGAGCAGCGCCCGCTGCTTGCCGACCCGGCGCGCCATCACCAGCCAGGCCGGGGTGACCAGCAGCGCCGGCGCCACGAACGCGGCCACCAGCACCGTGGTCAGGCCGGGCGCGCGTAGCTCGTACTCGGCGTAGTAGGGCACCCCGGCGAGCACCAGGTGGGTGGTGGTGGACATCGCCAGGTACGCGGCGACCAGCCACCGGAACTGCGGGTCGCGCAGCGCCGTGCGCAACGCCCGCCACCCACCGTGCCCAGGCGCGGTGGTCACCGGCGCGGACCCGCGCAGCCGGGCGATGCCGGCGACACCGACCAGCATGGCCGCGAGCATCCCCACCGCGAGGACCACGCCCATCCGCTGGTAGCCGCCGCGCGTCGCGGCGTCGCCGCCGGTGAGCAGGGGGGCCAGCAGGCCGGACACCAGGATGCCCAGGGTCAGCACCACCATCCGGAAGGCCATCAGCCGGGTGCGTTCGTGGTAGCCGATCCGCAGGTCGGCCGGGGTGGCCAGGTAGGGGACCTGGTAGGCGGCGAAGAGCAGGTTGCCGGCGATGAAGAACACCGCCACCCACGCGGCGGCCGGCCCGCCGGTCAGGCCGCCGGGCACGGCGAAGAGCGCGGCGAACGCCACCGGCAGGGCGCAGCCGAGCAGCAGCAGGCGACGCCGGTCGCCGCGTCGGGTCTGTTCGACGTCGGCGCGGTGCCCCACCCAGGGGTGCAGCAGCACGTCGGCGATCTTCGGCAGCAGCAGCGCCAGGCCGGCCAGCCACGGCCCGACGGCGAGCACGTCGGTGAGGAAGTAGAGCAGCAGCAGGCCGGGCACTGTCACCCAGATGCCCATGCCGAGCGAGCCGGCGGCGAAGCCCGCCAGGGGGCCGCGCGGCAGCGTCGTGTCGAGGGCGGCCGCGGGCCGCCGGTCCAGCCCGGTCATCGCCGCATCCTCTCCGCAATCCAACGGTTGCTGGATTCTAGGGGCAGAATGACGGTCATGACCATGCCCCGCCGCCGCCCGGGTCGGCCCCGCCGCGACGAGACCCGGCCGACCCGCGAGGTGGTGCTCACCGCGGCGACAACGCTCTTCGCCGAGCGGGGCTTCGACGCCGTCGGGCTGCGGGAGGTCGCCGCAGCCGCCGGGGTCGACGTCGCCACCGTCGCGCACCACACGGGTACGAAGGCAGCGCTCTACGACGCGTGCTTCGCCCGGGTGTTCGCCGCCGAACGGGACGTGCTGACCGAGGCCGCCGAGCAGGCCCGCGCCGCTCTCGACGCGGGCCCCGGCGCGGCGCGACGGGCCCTGCACGAGTTGGTCGACGTCTTCGTCGACTTCCTGGAGGACCGCCCCGAGACCACCGCGCTGTGGCTGCGCCGCTGGCTGGAACCGCAGCGGCACGCCGAGCTCGACACGCGCTATGCCGACCCGTTGTACCGGCTGGTCGCGGAGCTGCTCACCGCCGCCGCGGCGGCCGGCGCGCTGGCCGAGCCGACCCCGCACATCACGGTGCGGAGTCTGGTGTGGGCGACGCACGGGCACGTGGTGGCGTTGGCAGCGGGTGCGCCCGGCGCTCGGGAACGGCGCGAGTTCCGGGCGTTCGTGCATCGCCTGCTGGACGGGCTGTACGGATCACCGACCCCTTGACGGGCCGCCGCCGCGCGACGATTATCCATCAGACGTTGGATTAGTGGGGGCGGCAATGGGCGTACCACAGCGGGTGGCGGTGATCGGGGCCGGCGCCGCCGGCCTCGCCGCGATCAAGGCACTACGCGACGCCGACGTGCCGGCTGTCGGCTTCGAGGCCGCCGAGCAGGTCGGCGGCCTCTGGGTGTACGGGGCACCTGACTCGCCCGCGTACCGCACGCTGCACCTCAACACCAGCCGTGGTCGCACCCAGTTCGCCGACCACCCGATGCCCACCGACTGGCCCGACTACCCCGATCACCGTCGCGTCGCCGGTTACCTCGCCGACTACGCCGCGCGTTTCGGGCTGGCCGACACCATCCGGCTGCGCCACACCGTCGAGCGGGTCACCCGGAACCGCACCGGCACCTGGACGGTGGCCGCCAGCGGCTCGACCGGCACGGTCGAGGTCACCGTCGACGCCGTGGTCGTCGCCAACGGGCACAACCGGGTGCCCCGACTGCCCGACCCCGGGTACCCCGGCACCTGCACCGCCGAGCAGATGCACAGCCACGACTACCGGGGCCCGGAACAGTTGGCCGGCCGGCGGGTCCTCGTCGTCGGCGGCGGCAACTCCGCGATGGACATCGCGGTGGACGCGTCGTACGCCGCCAGCCGCACCCTGCTGTCGCTGCGCCGGGGCGTCTGGGTGGTGCCGAAGTACCTGCTGGGTCGCCCCTCGGACACCCTCAACGGGGCGTTGGCCCGTCGACTGCCGTGGCGTCTGCGCCAACGCATCAGCCAGACGATGCTGAGCGCCACCGTCGGCAACCCCGCCCGCTACGGGCTGCCCACGCCGGCGCACGGTTTCCTCCAGGACCATCCGACGCTCTCCGACGGGTTGCTGTCGCGGCTGACCCACGGTGACGTCGAGGCCCGACCCGGCGTCGCCGCCCTGGACGGCGAGCGGGTGGAGTTCACCGACGGCCGCAGCGAGAGCGTCGATCTGATCATCTGGTGCACCGGTTATCGGGTGGACGTCCCGTTCCTCGACCCGGCGCTGCTCGCCGGGGGCGCCGACACCCTGCCGCTGTACCGGCACGTGTTCCACCCCGACGCCCCCGGGTTGAGTTTCGTCGGGTTGATGCAGTCCACCGGTTCCGCGTTCCCCCTGGTCGAGGCGCAGGCCAAGCTGATCGCGGCGCACCTCGCCGGCCGGTACGCGCTGCCGGACCCGCAGCGGCAGCGCGCCGTGTGCCGGGCCGAACTGCGGGCCGCTACCGCCCGCTGGGGTCAGCACCGCCCGGCGATGCGGGTGGACTTCGACGTCTACCTGGCCGAGTTGGCCCGGGAGTTGACCGCCGGGACCCGCCGCGCCCGCTCCGGTGCGGCGTCCTCGGTGGGGGCACCCCGGTGAGGGGTCGGTCCCTGGCCGGTCGGCGGGTGCTGGTCACCGGGGCGAGCGGGACGTTCGGCCGCCATCTCGGCGCCGCGCTGGGCGCGGCCGGCGCCCGGGTGGTGGGGCTCGACCTGCACGCCCGCCCCGACGACGAGGTGCCGGTGCTCGGCTGCGACCTGACCGACCCGGACGCGGTACCGGCGGCGGTGCGGGCCGCCGTCGACCGGCTCGGCGGGCTCGACCTGTTGATCAACAACGCCGGGGTCGGTGGTCCCGCCCCGGCCGAGTTGCCGCCCGACGAGGTGGTCCGTCGGCAACTGGAGGTCAACCTGCTCGCCGCCTGGCGCACCACCGCCGCCGCGCTGCCCCCGCTGCTCGCCGCACGCGGACGGGTGATCTTCGTGGCCAGCCGGATGGCGGTGCTGCCGCTCCCGCTCGCCGCCGCGTACGGGGTGAGCAAACGGGCAGTGGTCGCCTACGCCGACGCGCTGCGGCACGAGGTCGGCACCCACGTCGGGGTGAGCGTCGTCTACCCCAGCATGGTCGCCTCACCGATCCACGACAGCACCGCCGAGGCCGGGCTGTCCCTGCAAGGGGTGTCCCGCCCCGAGCCCGTCGAAGGGGTGGTCGCGGCGATCCTGCGGACCGCCACCGCCCGGCGGGCGCCCCGGGACGTGGCGACCACCGCCCGCGGCCGGTTGGAGATGGCCGTCGGCCGGCACACGCCCGCGCTGGCCGATCGGCTGGTCCGCCGTACCCTCGCCGCCCGGCTCGCCGCCGGTGACCTGGACGCCGCGCCGCTGGCCGCCGGGATGGTCGACCGCCACCGGGGGCGGTGACCGCCCAGGGTCAGGGCGTGGCGACGGCCGCGCGCGAGCGGTCGGCGGCGATGCGTACGGCCAGTGCCGCGAGCGCGGTGCCGGTCACCCACCGCTGCACCCGCAGCCACACCGGCCGGCGGGCGAAGAACTCCGCGAGGGCGCCGGCGCTGAGCACGATCAGCGCGTTCACGCTCAGCGCGACGACGATCTGGGTCAGCCCGAGCAGCAGACTCTGTGTCGCCAGGTGCCCGCGGGTCGGGTCGATGAACTGCGGCAGCAGCGACACGTAGAGGATCGCGATCTTCGGGTTCAGCAGGTTGGTGACCAGGCCCATGGTGAACAGCCGCCGGGGCGGGTCCGGTGGCAGCGGCGTGGGGGCGAATGGTGAGCCTCCGCCCGGACGCAGCGTCCGCCAGGCCAGCCAGAGCAGGTAGCCGGCACCGGCGAGCTTCACCACCGCGTACAGCGTCGGCACCAGGACGAAGACGGTGGCCAGGCCGGCGACCGCCGCCGCCAGGTAGACGCCGAAGCCGGCGGCCACCCCGAGCAGCGAGATCAGCCCGGCTCGGCGGCCCTGCGCCACCGAGCGGGACACCAGGTAGACCATGTTCGGGCCGGGCGTGAGCACCAGCCCCAACGCCACCAGCGCGATGCCCAGCAGCGCACCCGTACTCACCACGACGATTCCCCCGTTCGTTGGACCCCACACCGACCGTAATCGGGATGAACGTCCCGACCCAGGGCCACCTCACCGGCCGTGGCCTGCGATCCGGGATGATCCGCTCGTGTTCGGCGCGACCCGGCAGCACCGCGGCGGGAATGCTCGCCGTCGCAGGCGCGCTGACCCCTGACAAGTGCGCGTCGCCGGGCGGACGCGGCGCGTTACGGTGGCCAGGGGAGGTGCCGCAGGGTGAGCGAGGCGTGGGAAGCGGCAGTGGAGTCGCAGATCCGGGGAGCCGTGCAGCGCGGCGAGTTCGACGACCTGCCCGGCATGGGCAAACCGATCCCCGGCCGTGGGATGCCGTACGACGAGTCGTGGTGGATCAAGAGCTTCCTGGAGCGCGAGGCGCTCCCCAGTGACCTGCTCCTGCCCACGTCGCTGCAACTGCGTCGCCGCGTCGAGCAGGTGCCCGACGAGGTCCGTCACCTGCCCACCGAGCGGTCCGTCCGCGACTTCGTGGCGCAGCTGAACGCACAGATCGTGGCGTGGCTGCGCAACCCCGACGGTCCCCGGGTCGTGGTGCGGCCGGTGAACGCCGATGACGTGGTCCGCCGTTGGCGCGCGGAACGGGCCCGGCCCGAGGTCACGACGACCGCCACCGGACCGGCGACCGTTTCGGCACCGCCGCGGCGGCCCCGCCGCAGCTGGTGGCGACGGTGGCGCCGACGGGGCTGACCCCGAGGCCACCACCACGGCAGACTGTGCCGATGCTGATCGAATCGCGGTCACCCGACATGCCCTCGACGCCGGGGGTCGCGCTGCGTCAGTGGTGCGCCGGCGACCTGGATGAGCTGGTGCAGGCGTACCGGGATCCGGTGCTGCGCCGCTGGACCAGAACTCCGGTCACCACCGCCGCCGAGGCCCGGCGGTGGTTGGACGGCACAGTGCGGGACTGGGCCGACGGCCGGCGGTACACCTTCGCCGTCGTCGAAGAGCGGGCCGACGGCGCTCGGCTGGTGGGCAACGTGGTGCTCAAGGGGGTCACACCGCAGCGCCCGGCGCCGGAGGTGGGTTACTGGACGGCGTCGTGGGCGCGCGGTCGCGGCGTCGCCCCCCGCGCGGTCACCGCGCTGAGCCGCTGGGCGTTCGACCGTTTCCCCGAGGTGGCGCGTCTCGACCTGTTGCACCAGGTGGACAACGTGGCGTCCTGCCGGGTGGCGCAGAAGTGCGGCTTCGTGTTCCAGGAGGTGTTGCCGGCCCGGCCGCCCTTCCCGCTCGACGGCCACCGGCACGCCCTGCACGCCTAGTCGTCAGTCCACCCTGGCCCGCCAGCTCCAGGAGGTGCGTCTCGCCCGGCCGGGCAGCTCACCGCGGCCGGTCATCCAGAGCAGCACCTCGGGTGCCGCACCGGCCGGTGCGTCCGGGAAGAGCCGGCGCAGCACCAGCGTGCTCAGCCGCTGCGGCGGCTGCCACGGCACACCGAGGCCGAGGGTGATGTCGTGGGTGTGCAGCAGGGTCTCGGCCACGCCCATGGCGGCGAAACCAGCCGGATCACACGGGCCGAAGTGCCAGGCCCGCGCGTCCGGTTCGGCGGCGTCGACGGCGGCGGCGAGCAGACCGGCGCAGGCCCGCACCACTGTGAGCACCTGCGTCGGGCTCGCGTCGGGAGAGACCCGCAGGTCGTACGGTAGGTAGCCGTCGTCCGGGCGGCCGGTGACCTGCCCCGCGTAGGCGAGGAGGTCGTGCGCGACGTGCGCCGCGGTGGTCCAGCAGCTCCAGCTCAGCGGGCCGGCCGGCACCGACCAGTCGCGGTCCCGGTGTGGCAGCAGCACCCGGGTCATTTCCTCGGCCGCCTCCCGCAGGTCGGCGCCGGTCACCGCAGACATTCGCCAACCCGCGCGGCAGCACCGGGCGTGGAAATCCCGTCATGGGTGAAGAGCGTCGAGGCGTGCAAGAATCCATCCTCGCAGGTGGGGGGAGGCGAGCGGAATGTTGCCCAACATGGTGGTGGACACGACGGTGTTGCCTCCGGCGGACAGGTTCGCGTTCTGGTATGCCCTGGTCGCCCAGGAGACGGCGCCAGCGCACATCAGCAGCGGCCACCTGGACAACTTCGTCGCCTACGTCCAGGCCATCGATCTCGGTCGCATTCGGATGACTTCGCTGCGGTACCCGTCGCTGGACGCGATCCGCCCCACCAAACTGGTTCGCAGCGCCGAGGGGGACGTGTACCAGCTCACGCTACCACTGACCGGTCACAGCACCCTGATCCAGGACCGCGCCGAGTCCACGCTGGAACCCGGCAAGCACTTCACGCTCCTGGACCCCGCGCGGCGGCACGTCGCCCGGCACCGCGCCGACGGCGCCGGTCTCGCCACCACGATCACCGTGCAGATACCGCACGCGGCGCTGCCCCTGGCGCCGGACCGGCTGCGTCGCCTGCTGGCCACGCCGATGCCGTCGCACCTCGGCGTGGGCGGACTGTTGGCCCACCACCTGCGGAGCATCGCGGCGCACCCGGAGCAGTTCGAGCCGGCGCAGGCCGAGATTCTGGGTGGGGTGGCGGTGGACCTGCTCACCGCCGTGCTCGCGCAGTACCTCGACATCGAGGACACCCTGTCACCGGAGGCCCGGCACACCACGCTGCGGGCCCGCGTCGTCGATTTCATCGACCGCCACCTCGACAGCGACGAGCTCAACCCGAGTAGCGTCGCCGCCGCCCACCACATCTCGCTGCGGTCGCTGCACCGCCTGTTCGAGGCGGAGGCGACGACGGTTGCCGAACTCATCCGCTCCAAGCGTCTGGAGCAGTGCCGGCGTGATCTCGGCAACCCGCTGCTGCGGCAGCCGGTTCATGTCATAGCCGCCCGCTGGGGTTTTCCGGACCGGGCCCACTTCAGCCGCCTCTTCCGTGCCCACTACGGACGTTCACCGCAGGAGTACCGGATGGGCGTCGCTCGCCAGAATGGGTGACCGCGGCCGACCGCTACCGCCGCCGGTCGGTCGGATCGTCCTCGACGAAGTCACTGACGGCGGCGCGGATGCTCTCGCCGTACGGGTCCTCGGGTAGCCGCACCAGGTGTTCGCGGGCGCGGGCGAGGTGCTCCCGGGCTAGGCGGACGTTGCCCAGGCGTCGGTGGCAGTCGGCCAGGTTGAGGTACAGCGACGGCAGGAACGCCTGGACCTGGAGCGAGGGTAGGTATTCCTGGGCGCGTTCGTCGGTCAGCTCGGACACGGCGGCCAGGGCTCGTTCGTCCCAGGCCAGTTCCGCCTCGGTGGTGTCCTGCAGGTCGGCGAGGTAGTGCGCCAGGGTGCAGCGGTGCAGGGCGTCGCCGGTGGGGCCGAGCTCGTCCCACACTGCGGTGAGCAGTTCACGGGCCCGGGCAGGCGCGCCGCTCTGGCCGAGCTGGACGGCCTTGATGATGCGGGTCATGGTCGGGTCGGCGGTCGCTTGGTCGCTCATGTCGCCGATGGTCGGGCCTCAACCCGGTCGAGGGTCAAATTGCTCTCGAACCCCTACAGCAACCCGGATTCAGCGGTCGGGGCGGCTGCCATGGCACGCCGAGGCCGAGGGTGATGTCGTGGGTGTGCAGCAGGGTCTCGGCCACCCCCGTCGCGGCGAAGCCGGCCGGGTCGCAGGGACCGAAGTGCCAGGCTCGCGCAGTCGCCGGCGCGGCGTCGACGGCGGTGGCGAGCAGCCCGGCGTAGGCACGCACCACGGTGAGCGCCTGCGCCGGGCTCGCGTCGGGGGAGACCCGCAGGTCGTACGGCAGGTAGCTGTCCCTGGGGCTGGCGGTGACCTGGCCGGCGTAGGCGAGCAGGTCGTGCGCGACGTGCGCGGCGGTGGTCCAGCAGCTCCACGTCAGCGTGCCTGCGGGCACGGCCCAGTCGCGCTCGCGGTGCGGGTGCAGCACCCGCGTCATCTCGTCGGCCGCCCCGAGCAGGTCGGCGCTCGTCACCACTGGCATCCGCCGACCCTCGCAGGGGCGCTCCGATGGTGCAACGTCTCAGCTCCGCGCCGGTGACCACCCGTCGGCGACGAACCGGGAGGCGTCGGCACCCTCGCCGGAGAAGAGCATGCCGTGCCGGTCCGCCGCTACGACCCGGTCGACGTAGACGCCACGCCCCTGGCCGGAGCCGTCGGTGCTGCTACTGAATCGCAGGTGGGTGGCCTGATCGGGCAGCGCCACCGTGACCTGCCACCACACCCGACCCCCGTAGCCGGTGACCGTGCCGTCGGCGCTCCACCGGCGGGCGGCGTCGCGGAGCTGCATTGTCGCCGGCGCCCAGGTCTGACCACCGTCGGTGGAAACCTCGAATCGCGCGCTGTCGAAGCGGGGCTCGGTGTCGTACCAAAGCAGGAAGCTCGCCGCCCCGCCACGGCCGGGCCGACGCAGCGGCGCCGTGAGCGTGCTCGTCGCGGAGTCGCGTGGGTCGGCCCGCCAGGCGCTGGCCGAGCGCGGCCGTACCGGCATCGCCTCCGCGAGGTCACGCGCGACGGCCCGTCGGGCGACGTTGTTGCTGCCCCAGCCCCGGTCCGGGTGCACCCGGTTGCTGAGCATGACGACGAACGAGTGGGAGAGCGGGTCGATGACGATCGACGTTCCGGTGAAGCCGGTGTGCCCGAAGGCCACCGGAGAGGAGAGCCCCATCATGTACCAGTGCTTGTTCAGCTCGAAGCCGAGCCCGCGGTCGCTCTCCGGGTAGGCCGACTCGAGCGGCGCGTTGTGATTGACCAGCATCGCGCGCACCGTTTCCGAGCGCAGGATCCGCCGGCCGCGGTATTCGCCGCCGTTGAGCAGTGACTGGCAGAGCACGGCCAGGTCCGCGGCCGTGGAGAAGACCCCGGCGTGCCCGGCCACTCCGCCGAGCGACCACGCGTTCTCGTCGTGCACCTCACCCCACACCATGCCGCGTCCGGCGTACGGCTGGTATTCGGTCGCGGCGATCCGCGACCGCCGCTCCGGGCCGGGGTTGTAGCCGGTGTCGGTCATGCCCAGCGGCCCGGTCACGCCGTCGCGGACCAGGTCGGCCAGCGGCCGACCGGTTACCCGCTCCAGCAGGACGCCCAGCGCGATCAGCCCCAGGTCGGAGTAGACGTACTGGCTACCGGGCGTTGCCCCGGCGGTGAGCGGCGTGGCGAGCGCGGCGGCGAATCGCTCGGCCGGTGTCGGGTACCTGCTCCACAGTGGTGTGAACGCGGGCAGACCCGATGTGTGGGTGAGCAGCATCCGCACGGTGACCGCCGCCTTGCCGCCGGCGGCGAACTCCGGGACGTACCGGACGACCGGCGTGTCCAGCTCCACCCGCCCCCGCTCCACCTGCTGCATGGCGACGATCGTGGTGAACAGTTTCGACACCGACGCCAGGTCGAAGATGGTGTCGCGCCGGGTCGGGATCTGCTGGTCGGCGGGGAGTTCCACACCGACCAGGTCGGGCGGTGGCCCAACTGCGGAGTACTTCACCGCGCTGCCCACGGCGGCGTGCTCAACGATCACACCGTCCTTGGCAGCCAGGACCACCGCGCCGGCGTACGCCGGGTAGCCGGGGTGCTCCGGGGTCGGCTGGAGATACGCCGCCAGGTCGGCGGGCAGGCGATCCACCTGGTTGGGGAGCAGTCCGACCTGGCGAGCGCTGCCGCGCCGCAACGTGTCGTGACGGAACTGGATGTCCGCGGGGGTGACGGTCGGCGGACCGGACGTAGGTGTCGCGGCGACGGCCCCGGTGGTGGGCAGCACCGTGCCCAGGATCACCAGACCCAGGCCGAGCGCGAGTGAGCGGAGCGGACGACGGGTCGACCTGGTCATGACCGCACTCCTCAGTAGAGCAGGTAGGGCCGGCGACGCCGGTTGAAGGTAACCAACTCCTCGGCCCAGGCGCCGACGACGTCGTCCACGTCAGCTCCGGCATCAATCTGGGTCCGCAGTCGCGGCGACCCGGTGAGCTTGTCGATCCAGTACGGGCGCACGGTGTCCCACGAGTCGCGTCGCCAGGCGAACGCCGGGTACCTGTGCGCCTCCACGAGCATGGCCACTCCGGTGCGGATCGGGTCGTACACCGCCGGGTCGACGACCTTGACCTCGACGCCGGCGCAGAGCTTGTTGAGCAGGTCCGGCTTCTGCCCGGCCGCGGTCGGCGAGAAGTACGCCTCGCGGAACTCGACCCCGGGCAGGTTCCGGGCGTTGAGCCGGTCACCCCAGTGGTGGTCGAAGTCCGTCGCCAGCCCGCCGATCAGCTCGAACGGGCGGCACGTGCCGCGCCCCTCGGTGATCGAGGCGACACCCTCGAACAGCCCGGTGCCCGGGTAGACCAGAGCGGTGTCCGGGGTGGGCATGTTCGGGCTGGGCATCACCCAGGGCACGCCGGTGTCGGCGGCGAGGGCGTCGCGCTTCCAGTGCCGGCACCGCACCACATGCAGGTCGACCGGTCGTCCCGTCTCGGCCGGCAGGAACGTGGCGTTGAAGAACCGGGCCAGCTCTCCGACGGTCATCCCGTGCTGCTGAATGATCTCCTTGAGACCCACGCCCGAGGTGTACGGGCTGGTCATCATCGGCCCGTAGGCCCGCCCGCCGATCGGGTTGGGCCGGTCCAGCACGACGTAGCGTTTGCCGACCCGGGCGGCGGCGACCATCGAGGTGTACATCGTCCAGATGTAGGTATAGAAGCGGACTCCGACGTCCTGGATGTCGAAGACCACCGTGTCCACCCCGGCCTCGGTGAACATCGCTTCCCACCGGGTCTGCGAGGCGCCGTACGCGTCGTACACCGGGATGCCGGTGCGTGCGTCGACGCCGGTTCCCTCGCTGCCACCGGCCTGGGCCGAGCCGCGGAAGCCGTGCTCGGGGCCGAACGCCGCGACCAGTTGCACCCGACCGGAGCCGTGCATCAGGTCGACGAGATGCCGGTAGGACGCATCGACGCCGGTCGGGTTGGAGATGACGCCCACGCGCTGACCGGCGAGTTCGGCGAACCCGGACGACACCAGCTCGTCGAGGCCGGTGCGGACCCGACGGTCACGGGAGTTGGCCGCCGCCGGTCCGACACCGAGCGTCCCCGCCCCCAGCGCGCCCGCACCGACCGCGCCGACCAGGAAATTCCTCCGCTGCATGCTTGCCTCCTACCAGCTCAGGCCGTGGCCGTAGGGGTAGAGCACGGAGCCCGTCCCCTCGGCCGTGGGGATCGTGACGGGCAGCCGTCCGCTCGGGGACAGTTCACCGTGCAGCGCGCGGACGAGGGCGTCCATCGCCGCGCGGGTGTACGAGTACGTCGCCAGGTAGGTGGTGACACCCGGCAGGTACGCGATGTCGTACGGGTCGCGGACGGCCACGACGACCACGGGTTTCCCGGCACCGAGCAGCGCCGCGACGAGGCGCTGCTGGGTGGCTCGCGGGTCGGTGACGGCGGTGTCCCACGCCTTGTTCACGAGCACGACGGTGAGGTCGTGCTCGGCGGCCTGGCTCGCCGTGGCGGTGATCGTCGCGTCGGAGGGCAGGGTCGCCGGTCGGGCGGTGACGCGGGCACCACGCGTGGTGAATCCGGCGGCGACCGTCGCGACCGGGGCGAAGGCGGCGCTGTCCCAGCCGGTGATCAGGACCGACCGGTCGGCGTGGGGCAGGGGTAGCACTCCGGCATCGTTGCGGACGGCGGTGAGCGTCGGGTCGGTGACCTGGGTGACGGCGGCAAGGTGCTCCGGAGCGCCGACGGTCCGGACGGCCTTCTCGACGTCGACCAGCGGCGAGCGGGCAAGTCCCTGGCGATACTTCACGCCGAGGATGCGCCGGACCGACTCGTCGATCCGACGCTCGGTGAGCTCGCCGGTGGCGACGGCCCGCAGCACCGCGTCCCGCGCCAGCGCGAGATTCGGCGGCATCAGGAGCTGGTCGGCGCCGGCCTTGAGCGCCAGTACGGGCACCCGCTCGTCGCCGTACTTCGCCCGCACGCCAGCCATGTTCAGCGCGTCGGTGACGATGACGCCCCGGAAACCGAGCTCGCCGCGCAGCACGCCGGTGAGGATCGTCGGCGACAAGGTCGCGGGGTCGCCGGACGGGTCGAGCGCCGGGACCACGATGTGCGCGGTCATGATCGTGTCGACACCGGCGCGGATGGCACGCTTGAACGGCGGCGCGTCGATCCGATCCCACTCGGCGCGGCTGTGGTTGATCACCGGGAGACCGGTGTGGCTGTCGGTGGCCGTGTCGCCGTGCCCGGGGAAGTGCTTCGCCACGGCGGTCACCCCGGCCCGGTCCTGGAAACCGGTGACCTGGGCGGCGGTGAGGTCGGCCACGAGGGTGGGGTCGGCGCCGAAGGACCGCACGCCAATCACCGGGTTGCCCGGGTTGACGTTGACGTCGGCGATCGGCGCGTACGGCTGTTGGATGCCGACGGCGCGCAGCTCGCGTCCGGTGACCTCCGCCGCCGTCCGGGCGGCCCGGGGCGACCGCCCCGCGCCCAGCGCCATCGACCCGGGGAACTGGGCGGCGGGGGAGGGCATTCGCACCACCGCGCCCTGCTCCTGGTCGGTGGAGATGAGCAGTGGCACCCTGCCCTTTGCCCCGTCGCCACGGGCAGCCCTCTGCAGTCCATTCGAGAGGATCGCGATCTGCCGGGGGCTGTCCAGGTTGTGCGACCAGGAGAAGTAGCAGACGCCGCCCAGGTGGTACCGCTCGATCACCTCGGCCGGCGTCTCCACACCGAAGGCGGCGAGGTTCGCGGTCCGGTCCGCGGCGCTGGGGTCCGTGGCGTCACCGCCGTAGACGTAGGTGGCGAAGAGTTGTCCGACCTTCTGCTCCAGGCTCATGTGTTGCAGCGTCGACGTGACCCAGCCGTGCTCGGCGGTCGAAGGGCGCACCGGCGTGGCGGCCTGGGCAGGCAGGGGAGCGAGAGTGGCCGCCAGTGTGGCCGCCAGGGCGGTCGCGGTAACGAGTCGGGTCTGCATAGACGCCTCTCAGTCCGGGTGGCTGAAACTTAGCTACACGTCAGCCGCCAGTCAAGAAGACAACCTACGGATTGCCGCCGGCCGACACGGGAGGCTCTCGGGAGTGTGCTCGAACTGTCGTGAACGGACACTCGGCGCAGAGTCAGGAAATTACAAAGCTTTGCTCGAATCTTGCAGAGCGCTGTTCGTGATCGGTAAGCTGCCGTGGTGAGCGAGCATCCGCTGGTCGAGGCGAGAGATCTGACCAAGGTCTATCCACCGCGTGGGTCCACAGCGGAGTTCCGTGCCGTCGACGGCATCGACTTCACACTTGAGCGCGGGGAGTCCTTCGGGCTTCTCGGCCCCAACGGCGCCGGCAAGTCGACCACCATGCGGATGATCGCCGCGACGTCGCCGATCAGCGGCGGCAGCCTGCGCGTGCTGGGAATGGACCCGAGGACACAGGGGCCGGAGATCCGCGCCCGGCTGGGCGTCGTCACGCAGGACGACCACCTGGACAACGAGCTCACCGTGCGGGAGAACCTGCACATCTACGGGCGATACTTCGGCCTGCCGAGGGCCGTCATCCGGGACCGCGCGACTCGGCTGCTCGACTTCGCCCAGCTGCAGGAGAAGGCCGGCGACCAGGTCGAGACGCTCTCCGGCGGCATGCGCCGGCGGCTGACCATCGCCCGTTCCCTGATCAACGAACCGGACATCCTGCTGCTCGACGAGCCGACCACCGGCCTCGACCCGCAGGCCCGACACGTCCTGTGGGACCGGCTCTTCCAGCTCAAACAGCAGGGCGTCACGCTCATCCTCACCACGCACTACATGGACGAGGCCGAGCAGCTCTGCGACCGGCTCATCGTGGTCGACCACGGCCGCATCGTCGCGCAGGGCTCACCCCGGGAACTGATCACCAGGTACGCCACCCGGGAGGTGCTCGAACTCCGCTTCCGCCTCGACGAACGGGACACCGCGGCGGAGAAACTTCGTACGTCGGTGCTGGCCACCGGCGGCAACGACACCGACGGCCGGGTCGAGCTGCTCCCCGACCGGCTGCTCGTCTACACCGCCGACGGCGAGGCCGCCCTCGCCACTGTGCACGCCATGTCGCTCACGCCGCTCACCGCACTGGTCCGCCGCGCGACGTTGGAGGACGTGTTCCTCAAGCTCACCGGCCGATCGCTCATCGAGTAGCAGGGGAGACCACTGTGCTTCGTGTCTTCCGATACTGGATCACGCTCTACCGGCGCACCTGGCGCGGCACGATCGTGATCAACGTGCTGAACCCGTTGCTGTTCCTCATCGGCATCGGTGCCGGCCTGGGCGCCCTCGTCGACGACAACGCGCCGGCCCAGATCGCCGGCGTCTCCTACGCCGCGTTCTTCGCCCCGGGCATGCTGGCCGCCGCCGCGATGCAGAACGCGTTCCTGGAAGGGTCCGCGGGGGTCGCCCGGGCTGCGGGCTTCGGGGCGTACCGCAGCGCGACACCGACGCCGCTGAGGCCGGAGCAGCTCGCCGCCGGGCACCTGCTCTTCATCACCTTCCGGGTGCTCATCGCCAGCGGCGCCTTCATCGTGGTGATGGCCGCGTTCGGGCTGATCAGGGGGTGGTGGGCGCTCGGCGCCCTGCTCGGCGCGACGCTGACCGGGGTCGCGTTCGCGGCACCCGCCGCCGCGTGGGCGGTCGGCGTCCGCAAGCTGCGCCAGATCGACACGGTGTTCCGCTTCGTCATCATGCCCCTCTACATGTTCTCCGGCACCTTCTTCGCTGTCTCGCAGCTACCCGAGTGGATCCGACCGGTGTCCTACCTGCTGCCGTTGTGGCACGGGGTGGAGCTGTGCCGCACGCTCAGCCTCGGCACGGCGACGATCGTCGGCAGCTCGGTCCACATCGCCTACCTGCTGGTGCTCGCGATCGGCGGCTTCCTGGCCGCCCGGGTCACCTACCGCCGACGGTTGCGCCCGTGACGGCCCACGCCCAGCGCCTCGGGGAGACACCATGACCACCATCGCCGTACCGGCCTGGACCAGACGCCGGGCCCTGGCGCTCATCGAACGCAACTTCATGATCTACCGCCGGTCGGTCACGCCGCTGCTCAACGCGCTCGTCGAACCGATCCTGTACCTGCTGTCGATCGGCGTCGGCGTCGGGATGCTCGTCGGCACCGTGCCCGGCGTCGACGTGCCGTACGCCGCCTACGTGGCCCCGGCGATCCTGGCGACCACGGCGATGAACACGGCGTTCAACCAGACGAGCTTCGGTGTCTTCGTCCGGATGCGGGTCGAGAAGACCTACGAGGCGATCCTGCCGACGCCGCTCTCCGTCACCGACATCGCCGTCGGCGAGGTGACCAGCGCGATGATCAACGCGCTGTTGACGTCGGTCGGGTTCCTCACCCTCATGGCCGTGGGTGGGCTGGTCACCTCGGCCTGGGTGCTGCTGGCCCTACCGGCGTCGCTGCTGATCTCGTACGCGTTCGCCGCCGGCGGCCTGGCCGTGACCACGTACCTGCGCGACTTCCCCGACTTCCAGTACATCCAGCTGTTCATGCTGCCGATGTACCTGTTCGCGACGACGTTCTATCCCCTGTCGGTCTATCCGGAGGCGGTGCGGCCCCTGATCCAGGCACTGCCGCTCTACCACAGCATCGAGTTGGTCCGGGAACCCGCGTTGGGCCACCTCGGCTGGGACCTGTTGATCCCGGTGGCCTACCTCCTCGCGTTCGGCTCGCTCGCGATGTACGTCGCCACCCGTCGAATGACCCGGGCGATGCTGCGCTGACCGGCTCGCCAGCGTGTCAGCGCTGGGCGACGATGGCCTCGACCACCGAGCGGACGGGGGTCGGGCGGTGACCGATGACTGTCTCCAGCGTCGGATCGGTCACGGCGAACTCTCCTTCTCGCGCCGCGCGGTACATGCCGAGTGTGAAATCGGCCGCGGCCGCGGGCATGCCTCGCTCGATGGCGGATGCCCGCCACGCGTCGTCATCCACGACGACACGTTCGACGGTGCGGCCCGTGATGTCGCTGAGGATGGCGGCCACCGCTTCGAGGTCGAGCGTCTCCGACGCGGTCAGCGGTGCCGTGACCCCATCGAGCAGGCCCTCCTCGGTCAGGGCGACGGCTGCGGCCTCGGCCAGGTCGGCGTGCGCGGTCCAGGACACCGGACCGTCCGCCGGTGCCACGAGTCGACAGGTCTCCAGCGCCGTTGCGATGGAGAGGCTGAGCGTGCTCGCGTAGAAACCGTTGCGCAGGGCGGTGAAGGGAACCCTCAGCCCGGCCAGGTGCTCCTCGGTCGCGGCGTGGGTGGGCTGGGGGGCAAAGAGCGAGCCCCTGGAGGCGGCCTGGTGGCTGGTGTACAGGATCCGTTTGGCTCCCGCGGCGCGGGCGGCGTCGATGGCGGCGCGGTTGGCGACGAGCGCACCGGGCCCGCGGATGGCGGCGGACACGATGAGGACCTTGTCGGCACCCTCGAAGGCGTGTCCCAGCGTGGCCGGGTCGGTGAAGTCTGCGGCGCGCACCCGCACTCCACGCTCGACGAGGCTCGCGGCCCTGTCGACGTCGCGCACGCTCACGCCCACGGTGTCGGGTGGCAGCCGGTCGAGCAGCCGGTCGACGATCTGGGATCCGAGCTGACCAGTGGCGCCGGTGACGACGATCATGACGAACACTCCTTGTTATCGGCGTTACGGCCGGAACGTTAGCACTGATATTCCGTGGTTAACAAGGCGCTGTTAGCATCGGTTCATGCTGACGACGCAGGACACCGCATCCCGCGACGACGTCCGTGCGGGCATCGTCGCGGCAGCAACACGGCTGCTGCGCGAGAAGGGCGCGAACGCGGTGACAACCCGCGCCGTCGCCCAGGCCGCAGGCGTGCAGGCACCAACCATCTATCGCCTCTTCGGCGACAAGGACGGCCTCATCGACGCCGTTGCCGAACACGTGATGGCCAGCTACGTCAGCGGCAAATCGATCGCAGCGGACGCCGCGACGGGCGACCCCGTCGCGGACCTGCGCTCCGGATGGCGCGCGCACGTGGAGTTCGGCCTGACAAACCCCGAGCTGTATGCGCTGATCGCCACCCGGGGGAGCGGCGCACCCTCGCCGGCGACGGTCGCCGGCCTCGACGTGCTACGTCGCCGCGTCCGGCGACTCGCCGCAGCCGGTCTCCTCCGGGTCGACGAAGAGCGCGCACTCCTGATGATCCACTCCGCCGGCAACGGAACCGTCCTCACGCTGTTGGGAATGCCCACCGACCAGCGCGACCTCGGTCTGGGCGAGGCCATGCTCGAAGCCGTGCTGACCAGCATCCTGGCGACAACTCCGGCGACACCCGACACCACCACCAACGCGGTCGCGGTGACCTTTGCGACGGTGCTGCCCGACCTCCCAGGGCTCACCGACGCCGAACGCGCGCTGATGGCCGAGTGGCTGCACCGATCGCTGACTCACCCGACGTGATCGCATGGCGGGGAAACCAGTCGACGGGACCGTGCTCGGGGATATAGCTTGCAGGTGACCGCGACACCGCCCGAGGAGGTGAGACCCATGAACGTTGTAGCGATGTGGGTGCTCCCCCTTGCCGTCACGGTCGGGCGATTGACGTAGGTGTCGCCGGGAGCGCCTTGCCACCACGGCACTCCCGAGAGGCAACACCTATGCACCCTCCGCGATTCACCGCCGAGCCGCCGTCCATCGACCCGGTCGAGCCCGACTCCATCGTGGGCGACGTCAGCGGCCGCCCCTCATCGCCGGCCTCCAGCACCGACAGCGCACCCCGCACGTACGACGTGATCATCGCGGGGTGCGGGCCGACAGGCGCGACGCTCGCCGCCGAGCTGCGGCTGCACGATGTACGGGTACTCGTTGTGGAAAAGGAGACCGAGCCGTCGTCGGCCGCCCGCATCGTCGGCCTGCACATCCGCACTCTGGAGCTGATGGCGATGCGCGGGCTGCTGGAACGCATCCTCCCGCACGGGCGGCAGCGTCCGGCCAGCGCCTTCTTCGCCGCCATCCCGAAGCCCGCGCCCAAGGGCCTGGATTCCCGGTACGCCTACCTGTTGGGTATTCCGCAGCCGGTCATCGAACGTCTGCTCGAAGAGCACGCCGTCGAACTGGGCGCGCAGGTCCGGCGCGGTCGCGCGGTCACCGCCTTCGAGCAGGACGACGAGGGGGTGACCGTCGAGCTGGCTGACGGGGAACGGCTGCGGTCGCGCTACCTCGTCGGCTGCGACGGCGGGCGCAGCAGCGTTCGCAAACTGCTCGGTGTCGGCTTTCCCGGCGAGCCCGCACGGACCGAGAGCCTGATGGGCGAGATGGAAGTGGGCGTCCCGCCGGAGGAGATCGCCGTCAAGGTGGCTGAGATCTGCGAGGCCCATCAGCGGTTCTGGCTGCGGCCGGCAGGAGTGGGCGTCTACAGCGTCCTGGTCCCCGCCGCCGGCGTCAGTGACCGCGCCGAACCGCCCACCCTCGACGATTTCAAGCGCCAGTTGCGCGCCATCGCCGGGACCGACTTCGGCGTGCACTCCCCGCGCTGGCTGTCCCGCTTCGGCGATGCCATGCGGTTGGCCGACCGTTATCGGGTCGGGCGGGTGCTGCTGGCCGGCGACGCGGCGCACATCCATCCCCCCATCGGCGGACAGGGCCTCAACCTCGGCGTTCAGGACGCATTCAACCTCGGCTGGAAACTGGCCGCACGGATCCGCGGCTGGGCGCCGGAGACACTGCTGGACACCTACCAGGCCGAACGGCGTCCGGTCGCCGAGGAGGTGCTGGACAACACCCGAGCCCAGACGGAACTGCTGTCCACCGAATCGGGCCCACAGGCCGTGCGGAGGCTGCTCACCGAGTTGATGGACTTCGACGAGGTGAACCTCCGTCTGCTCGAGAAGATCACCGCCATCGGCATCCGCTACGACTTCGGCGCAGGTCCCGACCTTCTCGGTCGCCGCCTGCGCGACATCGACGTGAAACAGGGCAACCTCTACGGTCTGCTGCACCACGGCCGCGGCCTGCTGCTGGACCGCACCGAACGCCTGACCGTTGGTGGCTGGTCAGACCGGGTCGACTACCTCGCGGATTCCACCGCGGCGCTGGACGTTCCAGGCGTCCTGCTCCGCCCCGACGGCCACGTCGCCTGGATCGGTGACGACCAGCAGGATCTGAACGACCACCTCTCCCGCTGGTTCGGCAGGCCCGCCGACTGATCTCGCCGAACTACCAGGTGCCGAGCGTGGCGACGTCCTGGTACGTCGGGACGTCGCCACAGCACCCGGAATCGGCGTGACACCGGCCGGTCGTCCGGAGGATTCCTGGCACCGCTCATCGGCGTGATGCTCCGGCTACGCCTCGTCCACACCGATCGCGTTGATCGTCATGTGCCAGCGGCGAGTTCAATGAGAACCGGGCGCAGTCGATCGGCCAGGGCCGCGTCCGTGCGAGTGAGTTCTGTGGCCAGGGCGCCCACGGCGGCCGACAGTGCGCGACGTAACTCGGCCTCGTCCAGGGAGCGGACCAGGGTCGTTTCGAGGGGTGCGGTGATGTTGGTGGGTAGGAGGTGGGCGCCCTTGGCGTAGCTGGTGGCATGGCCCAGGCGCTGGCAGGCCAGTGCAATCGTCTGGGTACGCATGGCGCTGATCCAGTGCTCCGCTTGCCAGTATCTGCCTCGCTCGATGCTGATCCGCCCGTGCAGGGCGTGGTGCCACGCCAGGCCGGCGATTGCGTCGTGGTCGCTCGACATGACCGGCTGGGACGGTGCGGATTGCCCGAACATGAGGCGCCAGCTCGGGCCTCGCGGCCCGAAATCGGCTTCCGGGCTGAAGGCGAGGTCGACTTCCAGGCAGTGAGGAAGCAGGAACACCCGGTAGATCACCGACCCGGAAGGCAGGTCCCAGTGATGGACGGCGGCGAAGTCCCGGTACATCTGTTGCGTCCACCGATGCATGACGGCGTCGAGCGGGTCGCTGACCGCGAAGGCCAGATCGACATCTGACCAGCGATCCTCATCGTCGGTGGCATGCGAGCCGGTGACCGCGGCGGCGAGGACAGCGGGATCGTGTTCTGCGAGGTGCAGCAGCCGCTGCCGGATCAGGTCGCGTTCCTCTACGGAGAACATGCGGTCACGCTGGTCCGACATCGAATTGAACGCCTGCCGGGGATGAGCCGACGGCCCGAAGCTGTATCGGCACCAGGCCACCAGCCTCCTCCTCGCACCCGTCAACAGCAGGACGCGAAAATGCTACCCAGGTGCCTCGACCTCGAGGTGGAAGTCCGGCGCACAGGTTCGCCGGTGGCGCTCTCGGCGGTGTTCACCGGCGCTCACGCTCCCACTCGCCGCTGACCGATCCACGCACTACGGCAGTTGGCGATGGCTCAGCAGCCCGTCGATGATGACGTTGAGTTTCCAGGTGGTAGAGACGTGGCTGTTGCGACCGGCGGTGGTCATGGCTGGGCGCAGGGCGTGGATGGTTGGGTGGGTGTCCGCAGGGAGGTCGCCGTAGACGGAATCGAGTTCGAATCTGGCGGCCTCGGACATGGCTTCCTCGGTGGCCTCGGCTGCACTCCCGGTTGCTGCCAAGGTGCGCTGGTCGCGCAGTCGGGCGGCGAGTTCCAGGGCTGACGAGGTGACGTACTGGTCGAGCAGGTCTGCCGCCCATGGGCACAGGTTGTCGTCGATGCCGCCGGCGCGCAGCAGGGCCATCGTCGCTTCGAGGATGCGTAGGGCGTGCGGCCCGGTCGGCACTCGGGAGATCGCGACCAAGGCGATGTCGTCGTGGCTGGCGAGGGTGGTGATGGCCCGGCTGACAAGCAGCTCCAGTTGCGCCCGCCAGTCACCGTCGGCCGGGCCGGGAAGGTCGACTCCGGCCAGCGCAAGGTCGTAGACCTCGGTCATCAACTCGTCGCGGTCGGCCACATAGACGTAGAGCGACGCCGGGCCGGTGTCCAGAGCCTGCGCGACGCGACGCATGGTCACCGCGCTGTAGCCGACCTCGCCGACCAGGTCCAGTGCCGCTGCGACGACGGCCTTGCGGCTCAGTGGCGCTTTGGCCGGGCGGGTGCGCGGCGTGTCTCGGACCGTGCTGTCACTCACCCCACCAGCCTACCGCTTGACGAACACCATTCGCAACGAACATAGTTCGTAACGAACACCGTTCGTCAGGAGGCGTGATGGAAAAACGTTGGTGGGTGCTCGTGGTGGTGTTGACGGGCGCAGTCATGGATCTGCTCGACTCGACCGTGATGACCGTCGCCGGTCCCTCCGTGCGGGCCGGGCTCGGCGGAACAGAAGCCACCTTGCAGTGGCTGACGGCGGGCTACGCGCTCCCGTTCGGGGTGTTGTTGGTGATCGGAGGGCGCCTCGGTGACCGGTGGGGACGCCGGCGACTCTTCCTGATCGGCGCGACCGGCTTCACGCTCGCCTCGATGGCCTGCGCCGTCGCCGCATCGCCAACAATGCTCGTGGCGGCGCGGGTGGCGCAGGGCGCACTGGGCGCGTTGATGATTCCGCAAGGCTTCGGCGTGCTGACCGAGGTGTTCACCAGCGGCCGGGAACGAGGACGAGCCTTCTCCCTGTTCGGCCCGGTCAGCGCGCTGGCAGGGATCGGCGGGCCGATCCTCGCCGGTGTGCTGATCGCCTGGAATCTCGGCGGCCTCGACTGGCGGCTGATCTTCCTGATCAACGTGCCCCTGGGCGCTTTCGTCATCCTCGGAGCGCTGGCCTGGATGCCGGCCGACCACGGCGACCGCTCAGCGCGACTCGATCCGCTCGGCGTGATGCTGGTCGCAGCCGGATCAGCGGCGTTGGTTCTGCCGCTGATCCAGGGCCGGGAGGCGGGCTGGCCATGGTGGACCTTCGCCATGTTGGCCGCCGCCGCGTTCGCGTTCGCGGCCCTCGCACGGCGGCAGACGACCAGTTCCTCTCCGATCCTCACACCGGCCCTGCTGCGTAAGCGACCGTTCGTCGCCGGCTTGTCCGTAGCCGTGGTGCTGTTCGCCGGGTCCGGCGGGCTGATGCTCATCTTGTCGCTGTTCCTGCAACTTGGCCTGCACTATTCGGCTCTGCACACCGGCCTGGCGCTCGCGCCAGTGGCCGTGGGCATCGCGATCTCCTCCCTGCTCGTTCCGGCCCTGTCTCCGCGTCTGGGCCGCCACCTCCTTCACGTCGGGCTCGGTGCGGAACTACTCGGAGCGCTCGGCTTCGCCGTTGTGGCGGCCGCCGGTACTACGGACGTTGCGTTCGCTGCCGCGGGTCTGGTGAGCGGGCTCGGACTAGGGCTGCTGTTCGGCCCCCTGATCCAGAGCACCCTGTCCGTCGCCGCCCCTGACGAGGTGGGCAGCGCCTCCGGAACCATCAACGCCGTCCAGCAGATCGCCACCGCTCTCGGCGTCGCTGTCCTCGGCACAGTCTTCTTCGCCAGCACCGCCCCAGCCCGGGCCCTGGTCACCGGCGCGCTCGTCGTAGCCACCTCCTGTGTGCTCTGCGCCGTCGTCGTCCTCGCCCTGCCCACCACCGAAAGGAACGCAGCATGAGCCTCAACGTCGTAGTTCTCGGGGCCGCAGGTCGCACCGGCCGGCTCATCGTCGCCGAGGCCCTGCGCAGCGGACACCATGTCACCGCCGCCGTCCGCAACCCCGCAAGCGTCCCTGCGGCCCCGGCTCTGCGCGTGGAACGTGCCGACGTCCGCGACGCGGACAGCCTGCGCGCCGTTATCAAAGGTCACGACGCTGTCGTCTGCGCCATCGGCGCCCCCGGCCGCAAAGCGAACAATCTCTACTCCGACGGTGCCCGCGCCACCGTGTCCGCGATGCAAGCCAGCGGGGTAAAGCGGCTGCTGGCCATCACCTCCGTCGGTGTCCGGCACGACGACCCCCGGCACGCCTGGTGGTACCGCGCCCTGATCCGCCCCATCGGCGCAGACCTGTACGCCGACATGGCGCGCATGGAACACATCGTGCGCGACAGCGACCTCGACTGGACCTTCGTGCGACCCACCTACCTCCAAGACCGCGAACCCACCGGCAGCTACCGGGTCACCCACGACAGCACGCCGAAGGGCGGCTGGCGCATCACACGCGCCGATGTCGCGCGCTTCATCGTCGAGGAGCTCGACGCGCATCGTTGGTCACGCCAGGCACCCAGCCTCGCCGAATGACGGCGCCGACCAAGACTTGACGCCCACCCACTCCCGGCCGAGACGCCCTTGCGGTCTCCATGACCCACAGTGGTCTCCGCCGAGATACCGACCGCAGACCCGACAGTTGAACAGGCGCTCTCACTAGGAGGACGGGCCACGTTGCGCGAATCATCGGCGCCCGTAGCCAGCTCGGCGGGCCAGGGCAGGACCCGTTGCCCTGCTGGTGCTGGAAGACTGATCGAATGACTGGGCTGACAGCCGACCTCGTCGTCGATGGTCGTGAACCGCAGACCCCGGCACTCGCCCCGAACGGACGCCTGCTCTGCTACGTCCTCGCCCCGATCAGCCGGGCCGGTGACCACCTCGACACCGAACTCTGGCTCGTCGACACCGATGGCGTCGCGTCGCGCCGGGCGACCACCGACACCGCAACCGAGTCCCGGCCACGCTGGTCGGCAGACTCGGAGACGCTGTTCTTCCTGTCCGACCGTGCCGAGCGCGGGACCCCGCAACTGCACGGGCTCACCCTCGCCGACGGCACGGTGACCACCTGCACCAGCTGGCGCGGCGGCGTCATCGACCACCTGCCGCTCAGCGACCCCAACCTGGTCGCGCTGCTCGCCGAGGACGAACCCACCGAGCAGGACGCGCGCCGCGCCCGGGACCGCGACGACGCCATTGTGGTCGGCGAGCGCGAACCGCGCGCCCGGATGCGCCTGCTCGACCTGCGTACCGGCCGGGTGGCCACCCCGACGGTGTTCGGTGACCGGCACGTCGTGGAACTGCGGCAACGCCCCGACGGCGGCCCCCTTGCCGTGCTGACCTGGGCCAGCGCGGACAACGACTACGGCCCGCGCACCGGCCAACTGCACCTGTTCGACCCCACCACCGGGACTGCGGAGACCCTCGGACCCGTCGCGGCCGACGCACGATCGCTGGCCTGGTGGCCGGGTGAGGACGGTTGGCACGTCGGTTACCTCGCACTCACCCCACCGCTTTTGCAGGCCGGCACCGCCGTGTTCGACCTGGCCGTGGCGAGCCGCGTCCTGCGCAACCGGACCGCCAGTCTCTCGATGTGCCCCACCGAACTCTGCCAGACCGATTCCGCCCCACTGGTGGTGTTCGCCGACGGCCTGAACACGACCCTGGCCCGGCTCGACCGCGCCGATCTCACGACCCTGTCGCATCACCCCGGACGCCTCGACAACCTCACCACCACCACCGATGGCAAAGAGATCGCGGTACGCACCGGCACCCGCTATCAACCCTCGAACGTTCACATCGGACCGCCGACCGGGCCGTTGCGAAGAATCACCAACACCCGACCGGAACTGGACGCCGTCACATTTGGTACGCAACAACCGCTCGCCTACCGCGCCGCGGACGGCCTTGACCTGGACGGACTGCTCGTACTCCCGGTCGGAAGAACCGCATCGGAAGGCCCGTTCCCGCTGGTCACGATCGTGCACGGAGGCCCGTACGACCGCTACGCCGATCGTTGCCAGTTGTTCTGGTTCCCCAGCGCGCAGTGGCTGGCCGCCGCCGGCTATGCCGTGTTGCTGCCCAACCCGCGCGGCGGCCAGGGCCATGGCCACGAGTTCGCGGCGAGCGTCGCCGGCCGGGTCGGTCAGCAGGAGTGGACCGACATCCTGGCCGGCATCGACCTGCTCGTCGCCGAGGGCATCGCCGACCCCGACCGGCTGGGCATCGCTGGCTGGGGCCACGGCGGCTTCATGTCCGCCTGGGCCATCGGCCAGACCGATCGCTTCCGCGCCGCGCTGGTCGGTGCCGGCGTCATCGACTGGGGCATGCTCGCCGCGACGGGGGAGAACGGCCAGTTCGAAGCCGCGCTCGGGGGCAGCACCGGCTGGTCCGGCATCGGACCACACCCGCATGACGCGGTCAGCCCGATCTCCTTCGCCAGCCGCATCCGCACTCCGGTGCTCATCCTGCACGGCGCCGAGGACAGTAACGTTCCCCTCGGGCAGGCCGTGTACCTGCATCGGGCGTTGCGCCATTTCGACGTCGACCACGAGTTCGTGGTGTACCCGAGAGAGGGCCACTCGATCCGGGAACGCCACCACCAACTCGACGTCCTGCGCCGGACCCGCGCCTGGTTTGATCGCTGGCTCCAGCCCTGACCGGGGGGCGCGTGGAGCAACTGTCGTTGCTACCCCACCACCGTCGCCGACCTCCGGCATCCACGCCCACGGCACCTGCCGCTCCACACCATCGGCACCGACATGCACGGCCTCGAGATCGGCGAGCGCGGCTCGCCCCTGGCTGATCGTCGGGACATCATCCGCCACATCAGCTGAGACAAAGGTGCTGGGCCGCCAGACCTCATGAGACACGAACTCAGCCCCCCGTTTGCGCGGTCCAGGCAAAATACGATCCGTGCCATCGTCGAGAGATGAGCCTGCAGCTGAGCAGCCGATGATCACCGACCCGACGCTTGCCCGCATCAATCAAGGGGTGCAACTGCATCATCATCAAGGCCAGCGTGAGACCGCCCGCGACCTGTTCGCGCAGATCTGGGATGAGATCGGCGCTGAGCGAGGCGATCCTCTGCACGTCTGCGTCCTCGCGCACGCGATGGCCGACGTGCAGGACGACGTCCACCAGGAACTGATCTGGGATCAGCGAGCGCTCGCAGCGGCCGACCTGCTCAGCGATACCCGGGTTGCCGAAGCCGGGGTGACGCTGCCGGTGGCCGGCCTGTATCCGTCGTTGCACCTCAACCTGGCTGAGTGTTACCGCAAGCTCGGCGATCTCAGCCGTGCCCGCGAATACCTCCAGCGTGCGCAAGCGGGAATCGGTGCGCTCGGCGATGACGAGTACGCGCGGCTCATCAAGGATGGCCTCGATCAGGTGGCGCAAAAGCTGGCCTCTGAGTAAGCGCGCGACACCGCCGAGGCCCTCCGTGTCCGGCCTCAGCTCACCGATACTTGCGCTTCAGGGCTCCCGTCGGCTGCGGTCTCACCCCCTCCCTCGGGAGCCGCACTCCGTCCGCCAGATCAGCTGAGACTCCGCCACCTGTACCGACAGACCGCTGAGACTCCGCCGAGCCGGCTGAGACTGACAGAGAACTCGCCGCCTCTCTCGCCGCCTCTCTCGCTGCATCCCTCCGCCAACGCCCTTGACGGCATTACCGGATTTTTATTAACGATAATTCGCTAATCAGGCGCCACAAAAGGTGCGAAACGACCATGCATCATAATGACAGTTCTTGTGCGTAAGGAATCAGGCTGGTGTAAGTGGTCCGTTGGGCCGGCGCGAGCCCTCGCTGGGGGCCTACCGGAGTACGTCGGAAACCGGCAACAGGCCGATCAGTGCAGGTCAGCGTGGGGTCCCCCCACAGCTTCTGCCCGGTTAGGTAGAGTCGCGCCCGGCGCGGGGGCCTTGTCCTGTTGTGGTCGGGCTGGTGGGTGGACCCGTGGCGTTGATGGAACGGACCGCGTATCCGCAGTTCAAGCGGGTCGTGTCTGCCCGTGAGCTGCGGGAGACGTTTACGCCGACAATCGATGAGATTCGCTGGGCCCGGGAGAAGACCCGTTCAGAACAGCATCTGCTTGCCCTGGTCGTGTTGTTGAAGGTGGTTGCTCGGCTGGGGCACTTCCCCGTTCTATTCGAGGTGCCGATCGCGATCGTGGAGCACGTACGCATCGCGTTGGAGCTCAAACCGGACATCGAGCCAGGACATGACTCGGACCGGACCCTGCGGTTTCACAAGTCGCTGGTCCGCGAGCGGCTGGGTATCACCTCTGATCCAGAGCGGGCTAGTGCCGTGGCCGAGGCGGCGATCCGGGAGGCGGCCAGGACGAAGGACAATCTTCCGGATCTGATCAATGTGGCATTGGAGGAGCTGGTCCGGGCCCGGCTGGAGTTACCTGGTTACACCACGTTGGATGAGATGGTCGGGACGATCCGTACGCAGGTCAACACCGCGGTGTTCGCGGGGATCGCCGCTCGGATGAGCGGTCCGGCCGCAGATGAGGTGGATGCGTTGCTGAAAGCGGACCCGATCCGGCGGCGTAGCCAGTTCGATCAGGTCAAGACGGTGGCCGGCGCGCCGACCGTGGGCAACGTCAAGGACCACGTGAAGCATCTGGCTTGGCTGGACGCGCTCGGCCCGACCGAGGAGTGGCTGGACGGGTACCGCCGGCGAAGGTGGCTCTCTCGCCGGCGAGGCCAGCCAGACCGATGTCGCTGACTTGGGCAAGTACGGCACCGCCCGCAGGCAGGCGCTGATCGTCTGCTTGGTCCACTCGGCCCGGGTGCGGACCCGCGATGAGGTCGCAGCCATGTTCTGCAAGCGGATAGCCGCTATTCACAAGAGAGCCAAGGAGCGTCTCGAATCGATCCGTGAGGCGTCTCGGGCGGAGTCCGAGCGGCTGCTGGACACGTTCGGGGAGGTCCTGGCGGTGGTCCGGGAGGCGTTGGGAGTGTCCGCCGAGGACCAGGTCGTCGGGGAGACCAACGTCCCGGACTCGGTGTGTGTACAGACGGGGCGCATGGTGCTGGGCGCCCTCGCCCAGGCCGGTGGCGTGACCGCGTTGACCAGCGCGCACGAAGAGGTGTCGGCGCACCACGGCAACAACTACCTGCCGTTCGTGGAGAAGTATTACCGGGGCAGCCAGGCAGCGCTGTTCCAGGTGCTCGACGTGCTCGGCTTCCAGCCCACCAGCTCCGACCACAGCTTGTCCAAGGCGCTGGAATTCCTGCGCGCCAACCGCTCCCGCAGCGGGGAGCACCTGCCGACGAAAGTCGGCGGGAAGCACGGCAAGGACGTCCATCTGGACCTGTCGTTCGCCTCGGAGAACTGGCGGAAGATCCTTCTTGATGGGCGGCGGCCCGGACGGATGGTGCGCCGGCATTTCGAGGCGTGCGTGTTCTCGTACCTGGCTTCCGAGCTGCGTAGCGGCGACATGGCCGTGGTCGGGTCGGAGTCGTACGCCAATTTCACTGATCAACTGCTGTCGCCGGCCGAGTGTGAGCCGTTGATGGCCGAGTACTGCCGGGAGGCGGGATTGCCGCCCGATGCCGCCAGCGCGACCGCCGAGTTGCGGGCCCGGCTGGAGCAGACGGCGGTGAGGGTCGACGAGGGGTACCCGGGCAACGCTGATCTGGTCTTGTCCGAGGGCCGCCCGGTCCTCAAACGCCGTAAAGGCAGAGAGCGACGCCAATCGGCGTTGGATCTGGAGGCGGCGATCCTGGACCGGCTGCCCGAGCGAGGCATCCTGGACGTGCTGACCCGCACCGCGTACCCGACCGGGTGGACCCGCCATTTCGGGCCGCCGTCTGGCAACGATCCGAAGATCAGGGATGCGATGGGCCGGTACGTGCTGCTGACGTTCACCTATGGGGCGAACCTCGGCCCGGCGCAGGTGGCCCGGCACATGGCCGGCAAGATCAACGCCACGCCGCGTTGGACATGACTCTGCTGTGGGGTGACGGGACCAGAGTCGGGGCGGACGGCACGCAGATGGATACCTGGTCGGACAACCTCCTCGCGGAATCGCACATCCGCTATGGCGGCTACGGCGGGATCGCCTACCGGCACATCTCCGACAACTACATCGCCCTGTTCTCCCATTTCATCCCGTGTGGCGTGTGGGAGGCGGTCTACATCCTGCAAGGGCTGCTGGAGAACAAGAGCGACGTGCAGCCCACCGAGATCCACGCCGACACCCAGGGCCAGTCGCTGCCGGTCTTCGGACTGGCTCACCTGCTGGGGTTCGAGCTGCTGCCGCGTATCCGAAACTGGCAGGATCTGACCCTGTACCGGCCCGGCCGCGACACTCGCTACGAGCACATCGATTCCCTTTTCGGCGCGGACGCGGTGGACTGGAAGCTCATCGAAACCCACTGGGACGACCTGATGCGCGTGGTCGTGTCGATCCGCGCCGGGAAGATTTCCTCAGCAACGCTGCTGCGCCGGCTGGGCACCGAGTCGCACCGCAACCGCACCTACCGGGCGTTACGCGAGGTCGGCCGTGCGGTGCGCACCATCGTCCTGCTGCGCTACCTGTCCGAGCCTGAGCTGCGCGAGGGCATCACCGTGGTCACCAACCGGGTCGAGGCGTTCCACGGGTTCGCCAAATGGCTCTCGTTCGGTCACGACGGCATCCTGGTCGACAACGACCCAGACCAGCAGGAGAAAATCGTCAAGTTCAACGAGCTCCTCGCGAACTGCGCGATCTACTCCACCACCCTCGATATCACCACCGCCGCCAACGAGCTAATCGCGGCCGGATGGCAGGTGGATTCCGAGGACCTGGCCACCATCACCCCGTACGTCACCAGCAAGATCCGCCGATTCGGTGATTGGAAACTTGACCTCACCCCACCACCGGCGACCCTGCCCGTGGCGCTCGACCTCGCCCCGGCGGAGCCGATCCGGATCCGTGCAGGCTCGTGACATCTGTCCCGGTCAGCGCTAGGTGCTGCGCCGGCTAGGCTTCCTGCCCAAACCCGGTGGACGCCGCCTGTGCCCAGTGCTTGGGTACGTGACCCCTGCCGCAAAGTAGCCCTGAGTAACTTTGGTTGACGCGGCTATGTCGCCACTCCTGCGGTGTCGAGCTTGTCCGACATGCCGGGAGATCGCTTCTTTCCTGTTCATGGCGCCACTGTGCGGGTCGTGGCCGTGCCGACGGCGTGTTCTGGGTGCCGGCTGACGGGTGCCGGTGCGGGCCCCGAATGCGCTCTACCGGTTTCTTCGAGGCAGGAACATGGCGAGTGGCAGGAGAAGGACCGCGAACCCGACCGTCCACCAGAAGGTTTTCGCGAACGCGTGAGTGAGGATCTCGGGGGATGCGCCGCCGCTGGCCTGGTCATTGATCTGCTGTTGGAGGATCACAGCGACCAGCGCGGTGCCGAAGGACGCGCCGACACGTTGGATCACGTTGGTGGCGCTGGTCGCACGAGGGATCGCGGAGTGCGGTAGCTGGTGATACGCCGCTGCCATCGTCGGGATCCCCACCGCACCCAGGCCGATGCCGCGCAGCACAAGAGACGCGATCAGGAAAACGTCGTTGGGGTCGGACGGTAGCTGGGTGTAGGCGAGTGTGCCGGCTGTGGTGATCAGCGCGCCGAGGGCTACCAATGGTCTGGCGCCGATACGGTCGGCCAGTGGGCCGACGACGGCCAGGGCGAGGGCCGTGCCGATGCCTTGGGGGGCGAGTGTGAGGCCCGTGGTGAGCGCATCGAATCCGCGGGCCTGTTGGTAGTAGAGGGGCAGCAGGAACATTGGACCGTAGAGCGCCGCGCCGGATAGGAACATCAGCGCGGCTGACGCGCTGAACGAGCGGTGCCGGAACAGTCGTAGGTCGATGATGGGAGTCTTGGAGGTGCGTAGGGCGTGCGTGACGAACACCGCGAGGAGGGCGAGACCGATCACGATGGGCGCGAGCACATTGATGGCGGCGAAGCTGGATTCCGCGCCCGCCTTGGACAGACCGTAGACGATCGCCACTACGGCCGGTGAGAGCACGGCGAGGCCCAGCACATCAAGCGGGGGGCGGCTTTGGGGCGGATCGGCGGGCAGTTTCCACCAGGCCAGCACGAAGGCGAGTACGCAGACGGGCACGTTGATCAGGAAGATCCAGCGCCACGGCAGGGCGTTGAGCATGAGGCCGCCGAGCACTGGTCCGACGATGGGGACGAGGTTTCCGGGGATGGCGACCAGCGCCATGACCCGGCCGAAGCGGCGTGAGCCGGCTGCCTGCGCGAGGATGACCTGGGTCAGCGGCAAGATCATTCCGGCGCCGAGTCCCTGCACTACCCGGAAGACGATCAGGCTTTCCGCCGACCAGGCAGCTGCGCACAGCACTGAGCCGGCGAGAAACAGCGCCAGTGTGCACAGCCAGGTCGCCTTGGCGCCGAACCGATCGACGCACCACCCGGTGAGCGGGATAACCAGCGCCATCGCGAGCAGGTACGCCGTGGACACCCACTGCACGGTTGAGGCAGGGGCGGCGAACGCCTGGCCGAGCTGATCCAGCGCGACGCTGATGATGGTGGTGTCTAGCAGCGCGGCCGTCGCGCCGAAGAGCACGATCCCGGCGAGCCGGAGCAGCGCCGGATCCAGCCGCTCCGTCGTCGCCGGCGCGCCTGCCAGATACTCCTCTCTCGTGTCCCGCTCGGTCACGCCTGTCCTGCCCGTGTTCTGACTCATGTGACCCCACCCCTTCTAGCTGGCATGCCAACACTATGGCGGAATTGCTGGCATGCCAACAAAGGTGTTAGCGTGAGATCATGACCACTGAGGCTGGCCCGGGTGGCGCCCGCGCGCCGCACGCGGGGATAAGCGTCGCCGAGGCGCCGTTGAGCTCGCTGCTACTGCAGGCCGTCCGCGCGCACGCCGCGAACGCGACCGCGATGTTGCAGCGCATCGAACTGGTCGCCCCGCAGGAACTGGTGCTGCTGTTCCTGCAGGAGAACGGGCGATCTCCGCAGTCGGAGATCGTCCATTTCCTCGGGCGTGACCGGTCCACCGTCACCAACACCCTCCAGGCGATGGAGCGCGCCGACCTCATCACGCGCACACCGTCCAGCACCGATAAGAGAACGATGATCGTCGCTCTCTCGGGCAAAGGTCGACGGCTGTGTCCCAAGGTCCGCGCGATCTGGTCCGAGCTTGAACGGCTCACCTTCGGCGGGCTGACCGATCAGCAGCGCGTGGACCTCGCCCAGACGCTCACCGAGGTCCGCCGCGGCCTACCGGCCCCTGCGGCCCATACCCGACGAGACCCGGCCGACCTTGAGGCACGAGCCACCCGGGAAAGGACAGCACGATGAGCACCGAGCACCACGAGATTGACGGGCCGCTGCGGATCGCGGTCATCATCGCGAGCACCCGGACAGGACGCTTCGGCGAGACGGTGGGCCGCTGGTTCGTCGCCCGCGCCGAGCAACACGACGACCTGAAACTCGACGTCATCGACCTATATGACATCCCGCTACCGGACAACCTGGAGCAGACAGCACAGGTAACGGCATTCACCGCCCGCGTCGGCGCCGCCGACGCTTTCGTCCTTGTCACCCCCGAGTACAACCATGGCTACCCCGCCGCGCTGAAACGCGCGATCGACGCCGTCCGCTCCGAATGGCAGGCCAAACCGGTGGGTTTCGTCTCCTACGGCGGATTGGCCGGCGGCCTGCGCGCGGTCGAACAGCTACGACAGGTCTTCGCCGAGGTGCACGCCGTCGGTATCCGCGAGACCGTCAGCTTCCACATGGCACACAACCAGTTCAACCCCCATGGGGAACTCGTCAACCCGCACACCGCCAACACCGCCGCCGCCACGCTTCTGAGTCACCTCACCTGGTGGGCCCAAGCGCTGCGCGCCGCCCGCGCCGCCCAGCCGTACCCCGCCTGATCACCCATCCAAAGGAACAGCCCGAATGGTCACAGCGATCGCGTTCACCGCCTACGGCGGCCCCGACGTGCTACACCCGGTCGAGATCGATCTACCAACGCCCGCAGCGGGCCAGATCCGCGTCCGGGTCAAGGCTGCAGGCGTCAACCCGGTCGACGCCAAACTGCGGCGCGGCGACTTCGCCGCAACCATGCCGGCCAACTTTCCGCAACGCCTCGGCAACGAGTACGCCGGCATCGTTGACCACGTCGGCGATGGCGTCGCCGGTTTCGTGGACGGAGACGAGGTACTCGGCTCGGCCACCGCCCAGAGCTACTGCGAGTACGTCGTCGTCGATGCCGCCGACGCGGTGCGAAAACCAGCCACCATGCCCTGGACGGTTGCCGCCGGTCTACCCGCGGCCGGCCAGGCCGCCCACACCGCACTGCGCCAGATCGCCGTCAACCCAGGCGACACCGTCCTCATCCACGCCGCCGCCGGCGGCGTAGGCACCATCGCCGTACAACTCGCCCGCCAATGGGGCGCCACCGTCATCGGCACCGCCAGCGAACACAACCACCACTACCTACGCTCGCTCGGCGCGACCCCGGTCACCTACGGAGACGGCCTCATCGACCGGATCCGCGCACTCGCACCCGATGGCGTCGACGCAGCCCTCGACGCCATCGGCGGCGCCGCGATCACCGCCTCCCTCGCGCTCGTGCGTGACCGGCACCGCATCGGCACCCTGGTCGACACCGAAGCCGCGAAGACGTTCGGGATACTTCGCGTCGGTACCCGCTCGACCGCCGCGCTGACCGAACTCGTCGCAATGTATGAAGAAGGCAGGCTGCAGATACCCATCCACGCGACGTTCTCACTCACGCAAGCCAGCCGCGCGCACCACGAGGTACAGACCGGACACGTCCGTGGCAAGGTCGTCCTGACGGTGGACTGACCCGGACAGCTACGGGAACTCATCGCCGCCGTCCGCCATGAGCTGGCCTCCGCCAGTGAGACCATTTCGATGCGCTGTTCGCCAACCTGCTCGATAACTGTCCTTTGCCAGTGAAGTCTGTCCGCGTCACCCGAGTCCGTCCGAGCCGGGATTTGTGCCACTGAGGTCCGTCTCTGGGCCCGTTGAGCTGCGGTTATCCGCAGCCCGCCACCGGCATGATCTGCCGCGACCGGCGCAGCAGCGCCGACGTCCAGCAAGTTCTCGCCCGGATCTGCACGCGTTCGGGTGGCCGGGAGACAAACTCCAGTGGCAACGGACACACCTCGATGGCAAAGGACAATAACCCGGCCGCGAGGGGCGGCTGTTCGATGAAGGTGATGGTTGTCGTCTGCAATCGAGCTGAGGCACGGCACGCGCTCTGACCTGCGGTGCCTCAACGTGACTGGCAGACCGGTCGCTAGGCTTCTGCCAGTGGAGTTAAGGCAAACCGTCGCGCTGCGCGCGGGCTTCCGCAGGTCGCGGGCGAGGCCCGGCGCTGGCCGGCTCGATGCCTCAGATCTATTGGCAGTGCCTCGGGTTGACTGGCAGCCGGCAATGGTGCTTGACCGCAACGCCGCAGCGGTCAAGTTGACGCTTCACCAACGGGCTCGAAACGCCGATCGCCTACTTCGGATAACACTGATTCTCTGAAGTAGGCTCCCGACATGACTTCAGATAAAGCGTTGACGGAGGATCATCAATCTCCGGTATCGACTTCAGAAAAAACGAACCCGGTCCTCGGCCCCCCGCGCCGCGGACGCCAACCCGAACCACTACCGCTCCGGTTCGCCGGCATCCACGCCACCTACGTGGCCGCCCTGGCCAAGGCGACCATGCTCGACGACGACACCCGCCGCGCCTACGCCTCCCGCGTACGCGGCTACCTGATCTGGCTCGACGGTGCCGACATCGACGGCGATCCCCTCACTCAGGCCCACGCCAGCGACGCTGCAGTGCGCGACTACCGCACCTATCTGCAGACGGTGGCCAAACGCAAACCCTCCACTATCAACACCGTCCTGGCGGCGATCGGCGACTTCTACATCCGCCGAGGCATGAGAGCGCCGGATGTCCGCCGCCTGGACCTGCCGCGGGCGGCCCCACGAGCGCTGTCCGACAAGGACGTCACCCGCTGGCTGCGCACCGTGGAGCGCTGGGTTCACCCCCGCGACCGGGTACTCGCGCTGATCCCGTTCTACGCTGGGCTGCGCTTGGGCGAGGTCGTCGCACTGAACCTGGACGACATCCGCCTGTCCGCACGCAAAGGGTTGATCATCGTGCGGTCCGGCAAGGGCAACAAGTACCGCGAGGTCCCCGTGCACGAGCACGCGCAGCTGCGCACCGACCTCAAACTGTGGATCGATGACGAGCGACCCGACTGGACGGGCGCCGCCAACAGCGAAGCGCTGCTACTCAACCATCGCGGCGGCAGAATATCCGCCCGCGGCGCCCACGATGTCCTCGGCGCCATCGCCGACGAGGCCCGCATCGATGACGAGTTCACCAGCCACGCCCTACGCCACACCTTCGGAACCAGACTCGTCCGCGACGGCCACGACCTCGTGCTCGTCGCCGAACTCATGGGCCACTCCCGCCTAGATCAAACCCGGCGCTACAGCTTGCCCACCCAAGCCGACCGTGAGCGCGCCATCAACAGCCTCCCAGTGGACCGCTGACCAGCAATTTCACACCTCTATTGCCGGTTTCCGACGTACTCCGGTCGGCCCCCTCGCTGATCACCGGGTTTGTGTGGGAGCGCCTACCTAGAGCGGCAACCGCCCGATAACGGCCAGGCCTGCGTGGCGGTGGTGTCGCGACGAACCGCGCGAGGGACCGCGCGGAGGCGGCGTCGTGGGGGACGGCGCGGCGGTGATGTCGTAAACGATTCAGCTCCAAAGGAGCGCCGTGCCACAGGCGCCCCCTGGCCGGCGGGGCCCGGAGTCATCCTGAACGCTCGTGGCCGCTCCACTCGCTCCAAGCTGCTGTCGCAGCTGACCGCCCTGGGCAAGCAAGCCACCGGCCAGTGCGCTGGTGCTGGGCATCGAGAAGGTCTACCCGCACTGCCCCAGGGCGCTGCTGCGCGGCGGGGCCTGGAAGCCGGCGGACGCCCCGCCGACCTCGGCCGAGGTGACGCCGGCCCAGCTGCGGATGCCGACGCTGACGATCGCCGACATCGAACAGGTGGGCGGGCGGACTCGCTGAAATACCGCTAGGAGTGAGTGACAGGCCGAGGACCCACCGCCGTGCCGCTGAGGCCGAGGTCGGCGCAGGGCGGTGGGTCCTATTCCTCCGGCTCCCACGCGATCAGCTGGTCGAAGACGCGCCGGTCGCCGTCGAGCTGCAGCGAGTCCATCTGAATGCGGCCATAGCAGAACATGACCAGCTCACTGGCCGTGCCCCGGGCGGAGGCATAGGCCACCTCCGGGCGCTCGCCGCTGACCGGCGTGGGGAGGCGGGCGGTCCGGGCGCCGTCGGCGGAGAACCAGAGCCGCCAGGAAGGGCCCTCGGTGGCGTGGTAGTCGATGACCGCGGGCTTGTGCGGCCACGCGACCGTCGTCGCGACGCAGGTGGTCAGGAATTCGTCGACACCGTCGAGGGCCACGTCGTCCGGCAGCGGCTGCGGGGCGCCCACGGCGACCTGGGCGTCGTAGGTGTGCACGGCGACCTGCTGCAGCTGGTGCCGGGCGACGGCACCGGTCGTCTGCGGCGACTGCGACGGGCCCCACCACGTCCAGCAACCACGATCCGGGCCGGCCTCCCGCAGCGCGTCCAGCAGCTCCCTCGTGGACGCGGCGAACCAGGCCAGCAGGCCCTCGCGCTCCCGAGGCACCACCGGGGCGGGCAAGGCCGGCGGAGCGTCGGCGGGCCCCGCGGCCACGATGGCGGCCCACCTGCGGCGCCCTTCGCCCAGGTGCTGCACCAGGTCGAACAACGTCCACTCGGGGCAGGTCGGCACCCGCACGTCGAGGCTGGGCGCCGCGGTGACCGCCGCCCGGAAAGCGGTTGATCGTTCGTCGATCAGCCGCAACAGGTCAGCGAACTCCAGGGTCTTCTCCACCGCGGCTTTGTACCACCCCCCTCCGCCGACCGACAGCGGATTTCCCGGCGCGTCATCGCGCTGACGAGGGCCTCCTGTCTGCCTTGGAGTCGCCGAAGCCATGAATGGTTCCCGGCATGTCCGCGTGCTGGCCCACGATCATCGGGGACCCTGGCAGAGCGCAACAACGTACGTCGAAGCGCTGACCGCTGTCCCGATCTTCCTCAGCCCCGCCGCCCTCCGGGCAGGACGCCGCAGTTCCGGCAGGCCGTGCGTGGGCGGCGGGCCTCGTCACCGCAGACCAGGCATCGTCCGGCCGGGTCGGCCCCCGCGGCGTACGCGTCGAGCACGCGCTTCACCACGACCGGGAGCTGTTCGGTGGGATGCTTCTGCGGCGTTGCGGGGCTTCGTCGGCCCTCCCGCTTCTGCAGGCGCCGCTGGGCCGCGAACGTGCCTGCCCTCACCAGCACCAGAGCGCGGGCGATCTCGAGTTCACCGAGGGCCTGGACCAGCGACGGGGGATCGACCTCGATGCCGCCGGGGATGCGGTGGCTGGTCGCCAGGTGGTGCCAGGTGGCGTGGAAGCCGTACGGCGCGAAGTGGTAGTGGCAGTTCCGTAGGTGCATCCGGCGCCGTCGGGGGCTGAGGCTCTCGTCGCGGACCCGGCGGGCGGTCGCGGGGAAGCTGGTCATTCCAGAACGGTCACTACGAGCGGCCGTACGCGGCGCGGGCCTGGGCTACCTCGGCGGCTTCGCGTTCACGCCACCGCCGCTGAGCCTCCCGGTTGCAGATGCGACAGACCCGACGGTACCGGCCGGTGACCGGGTCGAGCTCACGGTCGTGGCCGTTGCGGCACTGTGCCGGCTGGTTCCGGCTGCGGCAGGCCTCGGTCCGGCTGAGCTGGCGCAGATGTGTCGGCTCGATACAGTCGGCGGCACCGCAGGTCTGGTCGACGTCGAGGGCGGGGTCGTACCCGCCGACGAAGACAACGTACGCGGCGATGTGCGCCCAGGCGCGACCGGCGACCTTCTGGTGCACCCCGCGTCGCCGGCCGTAGCCCTCGATGATCAGGCAGCCGTTCTCGGTGCGCTGCGAGCGCCCCAGCAGGTAGGCGCGCAAGGATTCCTCGGTGTGGTAGCGGGACAGACCCTTCACCGCCGACAGCACCGCGTCACCCTATCCACGTCACGTGCCGTCGTCGAGTGACGCCTGACGCGCAGGCGTGCCTGCTCGGTCGCTCGGTAGTCGGTTGCGCTGTCCAGGGTGGTGCTGCCGTAGCGTCGCCGGGGTGGGTCTGCTGTTGGTGCTGCGCGCTCCGCTGCCACGCCCGAAGAGCCTGCGTCGTGCCACCCGCGCGCAGCGGCGTGCACGCCATCGCGCTGACGCCGAAGAGTGGGCCACAGCGCGGGTACGCGGTGTGCTGCTCGACGTGTCGGTGCAGGAGCTGCTGCCGTTGCTGAACGCGGCCGGCGGTAACCGACTTCCCATCCTGGGTCAGCTCGACCCATGGTCGGACGGCGTACTTGTTCGTGAGGACCTGCCGCAGCTCGATGCCGACGTCGACCGCCTGGGGGCGGTGGCGGGTAACGACGAGGAGCGTGGGCTGGTGGCGGCGCTGAAGGCGTTGCTGGCGCGGTGGCGTGACGAGCCTGACCTGGCGCTGCACTGGTACGGCGACTGATCGCCCAAACGCGAGCTGCGCGTCGCTTCGGCCGGCGGCCCGGCCGGCGTCACCGACATCCTTCCAGGTCGGTGACGCCGACGACCGTCTCAGGCGCGGACGCGGTAGTGCAGGGACATCACGCCGTTGCTGAGTCGGCGGTTGCTCAGTAGCTCCAGACCAGCTCGGGTGCCGCTGGGCAGCCCGGGCTTGCCTCCGCCGACGAGGATGGGGTGGATCAGCAGGTGGCATTCGTCGATCAGCCCGGCCTGGAATGCCTGCGCCGCGAGGTGTGCGCCCCCGATAGTGAGGTCACTGGTGGCCGAGGCTTTCATGGCGCGTACCGAGGCGGGGTCGAAGCTCGTTTCGAGCCGGGTCCTGGCGGTCGAGGTCGCGTCCAGCGTGGTGGAGTAGACGACCTTGTCCGCTGCCTGCCAGACGTCGGCGAAGTCGGCCGTGAGCTTCGACTGTGCGGCCAGGGAAGGGTCGGTTTCCCAGAGGGACATCGACTCGTACAGGCGTCGGCCGTAGAGGTAGGTACCCATGGGCCGGACCAGGTCGGTGAGGAACGCGAGGTACTCGTCGTCTGGTGGGGTCCAGTCGAATCTGCCGTGTTCGTCCTCGATGTAACCGTCGAGGGACACGTTGGTCACGTAGATCAGCTTGGCCATGGCGTCACACCTCGACGTCGACTGCGACGAGGTGGGCATTCCGCAGTGTGGCGTCCAGTTTGGAGAAGGCCTCGTTCCAACCCTGGGCGGCGGGGGCGGCCAGCTGCTCGGGGAGCCACTGACGGATCTCGAGTCGCGTCCGTCCATCGGCCTCGTCGTGGAACTCGACCCGCATCCGTGTCTCGTGCGGCTGATGGCCGTCCGGCAGCTGCCCGGTGACGTGCACGATGCCGTCGAGCAGTTCGCCGTCGGCGACGTCGGTGAGGTCGATGTGGACATCGACTCGAAGGCCGGGTTGGGTCGGGAAGAGTTCGGTCCACCGTTGGTGGCCGCCGGGTCGGATGTCGAAGTCCATCTCCTCGCGGGGCAGTGAGTTGCCGATCGGCCCCCACCACGCCGCCAGGTGGTCGGGGTCGGTGAAAGCTCGGTAGACCAGCTCCCGTGGCGCGTCCACCACGCGTGAGATGACGATTTGCGGATCGTCGCTGTCCATCAATTCTCCTTGTCGTGAGTATTGCCCGGTGATTCGCTGTCGGGAATCACCGGGCCGTGGACCGTTCGGTCCGTTGGGCGACCGGCGGCCTGCACGGCCGCGAGGTGGGCGTCGAGACGGGTGAGGGACGTGTCCCAGAACCGCCGGTAGCGCTCGATCCACTCGGCCGCTTCGCGCAGCGGGGCGGCCTCGATGCGACTCATCCGCAACTTTCCCGACCGGGTACGTGAGATGAGCCCAGCGCGCTCAAGCGCCTTCAGGTGCCGCGACACCGCCGGCATGGAGATCGGGAGGGGAGCGGTGAGCTCGGTGACCGTGGCCTCGCGGTCGGCCAACTCGGCGAGAATCGCCCGCCGGGTCGGGTCGGCGAGGGCCGAGAACACCGCGCTGAGTTGATCGCTGCCAGACACCAGGGCCTCCAGTCACTTAACCAACACGTTAAATGTAGTGCCGGGTGAACGCGTGTCAACACGCCGCCACCCGGTTGGTGGTCATGGGATAGTCGCCGCCTAACCCCAGGGCGGTAGCCACACCTCGATGTCGGACGCCTGCGTTCGCCGGGAGTTGAGGTAGTCGCGCAGTGCGCGCAGCGCGGGATGCGGGTTGTCGTCGCGCCAGATGAGCGACATGGGATAGATCGGCGCCGGGTCGCGCACCGGCACGCGCCGCAGGTCGTAGCTGTCCGGCCACAGGTACCGGGTGCGAACGCCTGCGAGGGTCGCCAGCTCCGCGGAGTCGGCGATCTCGGCCAGCAGCGCCTCGTTGCCGAAGACCGGCCCGACCCGGTCGATGGTGAGGCCGAACGCGGCGGCGAGCTCGTCGTAGTAGTCGGCCCACTCGGTGCCGGGCGCCATACCGGGCATCCAGATGCGGTGCTCGGCGAGCTGCGCGGGCGTGACGGTGCGGGCGTTGGCCAGGGCGTGACGTGGGCCGACCAGCAACTCGTGGTGCTCGTCGATCACACGCGTGGTTCTGATCGCGGCGGGCAGGTGACGCGCTGCGACGGTGACGGCGTGGAAGGTGGCGTCGACCGTCCCCGCCTCGACGGCGGCCATCGCGGCGTGGACGTCGGCGTCGAGGGTGACGACGTCCAGTTCGATGCGGGGATGCACGCGGTGGAAGTCCTGGAGCAGCACCGCTGGTGCGGTCCGTCGGCTGTGCACGTCGACGCGCAGTGCCCGTCGACCGGGGCGTACGGAGGCGTCGGCGCGCGCCTCGGCCCGCAGCAGTTCACGGGCGTGCGGCAGGAAGGTCTGACCGTCGACGGTGAGGTGGGTGCCGCGCGCGGTGCGGGTGAACAGCCGTACCCCGAGGTCCTTCTCCAGGGCGGCGATGCGCTTGGAGACGGCCTGCTGGGTGATCGACAGCGCGGCGGCGGCGTCCTGGAACTGGCCGGCGTCGACGGCGGCGACGAAGGTGCGGACGGCATCAAGATTCACCCGACGAACCCTACTGACACAACCTGTGGTTGTGGCGCGCCGCTCATTCGGTTGTTTGATCCGAAGTCACCGACCTTGCTTTGATCGCGGCGGTCAACGACGAGTTGTCGACAGCGGGAGGTGTGGGCTTGTCCGCGAAGCGATCCCTGGGTCGGCGGTTCGGGTGGTTGTGGGCGTCGTACGCGGTCAGCGCCTACGGCTCGGGGCTCGGGTTCGGCGCGTTGCCGTTGATCGCCGTGCTGGTGGTGCAGGCCAGCCCCGCCCAGGTGTCGGTGTTGGCCGCGCTGGGGCCGGCGGTGGGCGCGCTGATCGCGTTACCGCTCGGGCCGTGGGTGGAGTTCCACCGCAAGCGGCAGGTGATGATCGCGATGGACCTGACCCGGTTCGCGGCCCTGCTGACCATCCCCGTCGCGTACGCCATCGGCCGGCTCAGCTTCGGGCAGTTGCTTGTCGTATCGGCCGTGGTCGCCACCGCCAAGATCGCCTTCAACGCGGCCAGCGGCGCCTTCCTCAAGGCCCTCCTCCGGCCGGAGGACCTGCTGGTGGCGAACGCGCGGTTCGAGTCGACGGCCTGGAGCTCGATCGCGCTCGGGCCGCCGCTGGGCGGCGCGGCGGTCGGCCTGTTCGGGCCGGTCGTCACCATCGTGGCCGACGCGCTCAGCTACCTGCTGTCGGCGTTGGGCCTGGCGGCCATTCGCAGCCACGAGGACCAGCCCCGACGCAGTGGCGCGGCCCGGGTCCGGTCCGGTGAGCTGCTCGACGGTTGGCGGCACCTGCTCACCCACAGCGGCCTGCGGGCGCTCTACCTCAACCAGTTGCTCGTCGGCGGACTGATCATGGCCACCGAGCCGCTGCTGGCCGTACTCCTGCTCGGCGAGTTGGGGTTTCCACCCTGGCAGTACGGCCTCGCCTTCGCCGTGCCCTGCGTCGGCGGTCTCATCGGGTCACGTCTGGCCCGTCGGGTGGTGGCGCGCTACGGCCAACACCGGATCATCCGCACCGTGGGCACGCTGCGCGCGATCTGGCTGATCGGCCTCGCCGTCGTCCAACCCGGCGTGGTCGGTCTCGCCACGGTGATCGCCGTCGAGTTCGCGATCATCATCAGCATGAGCCTGTACAACCCGGTGCTCGCCACCTACCGCCTGGAACAGATTCCGAAGGATCGCGTCGTCCGTACCCTGTCGGCCTGGTCGATCGGCAGCAGCGCGGCCATCGCCGCCCTCAGCGCGCTCGGTGGGCTGCTCGCGCAGGCCACCAGCCCCCGTACCGCGATCACCGTCGCCGGGCTGGTGATCCTCGCGAGCCCGCTGCTGCTGCCCCGCCGCGCGGACGCGGATCGGCCGGCACCGGAACGCTCCACGCGGGTCTCTACGATCGCGTGATGTTCCAGCCGACGTACCCGATCCGCACCGCGCGGCTCGTCCTGCGCCCGGTCACCGTCGACGACCTCGACGACGTGTACGCGTTTCAGCGCCGACCCGACGTGGTGCGCTGGATGCTCGGGGCGGAGCCGCGTACCCGTGAGCAGTCGCGGGCGTCGGTGCTCGCCATGACGGGGGAGGACGCGTGGCGCGCGGAGGGTGACTGCCTGACGGTGGCCGTGGTCGCCGACGCCGCGGTGATCGGGATCGTGGAGCTGGTGTGGCGCAGCCAGCTGGACCGTACCGCCGAACTCGGGTTCGTCTTCCACCCCGACCACGGCGGTCGCGGGTTGGCCACGGAGGCCGCCACCGCGTTGCTGGACTGGGGTTTCACCGAGTTCGGCCTGCACCGGGTCTACGGCCGGTGCCACGGTCGTAACACCGCGTCGGCCCGGATGATGGCGCGACTCGGCCTGCGGCAGGAGGCCCGCCATGTCCAGAGTTACCTGTTCAAGGGGGAGTGGGCCGACCAACTCGTCTTCGCGATCCTAACGAACGAGTGGCGGGCCGGGGTCCGCACGCCGCCGTCGTGATCGTCCGGCACGGCGGCGTGCGGGGTGTGCCGGCTCAGGCCTGGCGGCCGAGCCACTCCCGGTACGCCGTGGGGGCGATGACGGCGTCGTCGGAGCCAATGAGGACATCGCCGGGCACGGCGGCGAACATGCCGGCGGTGTTGTCGGTGGTCACGGTGCGCTGGTCACCGCGGGCGGCGAGGGTGATCCGACCCAGCTCGTCGAGGGCGAAGACGTCAGGCCCGGCGACGTTGCGGACGCCCTGCAACGGCGCGCCCATGCTGACCTCGGCGACGGCCTGCGCCACGTCGGCGGCGGCCATCGGCTGCACCGGCGTGCTGGGCAGCCGGACGGTGGTGTCGTCGGCCGTCCAGGACATGATCGCCTCGACGAACTCGAAGAACTGGGTGGCGCGGACGATCGAGTACGGGATGGGACCGGCCGTGAGGATGTCCTCCTGGAGGGTCTTGGCGCGGTAGTAGTCCAGGTCGGGCACCTGGTCGACGCCGACGATGGAGAGGATCACCGCGTGGCCGACGCCCGCGCGGGCGGCTGCGGCCAGCAGGTTGTCCATGGTCGTCTGGAAGAAGGCGGGCGAGGCCTCGTCGAAGGTTGGCGAGTTGGTCAGGTTGACGACGACCTCGGCGCCGGCGAGGCCGTCGGAGAGGCCCTGCCCGGTGAGCAGGTCCACCCCGGTGGACGGCGAGAGCGGCACTGCCTCGTGGCCTGCGGCCTGCAGGATCTTGACGACCTGTGACCCGATGAGGCCGGTCCCGCCCAGTACGGCGATCTTCATGCCTTGCACCTTCCCGTGACGACGTGGTCCGACGGCTGAGGTTCAGCCGATACTCGGACCTCTCTTGTCCGAGAACTATACTCGGACACAATGAATCCGAGTAACGGGGTGACTAGGGTGACGTCATGAAGATGTCCGGCGGGGTCGAGTGGGCGCTGCACTGCTGCGTGGTGCTCACCGCCAGCCACACGCCCGTTCCGGCGGCCAAGCTGGCGGAGCTGCACGACGTCTCCAGCAGCTATCTCGCCAAGCAACTCCAGGCATTGGCCCGCGCCGGCCTGATCCACTCCGTGCAGGGCAAGTCGGGCGGGTACGTGCTGACCCGCGCACCGGAGAGCATCACCCTGCTCGACGTGGTGCGGGCCGTCGACGGCCCCGGCCCGACCTTCGTCTGCACCGAGATCCGCCAGCGCGGACCCTTCGCCACCCCAGCCGACGCCTGTACCACGCCGTGCCCGGTCGCCCGCGCGATGTGGGCGGCCGAGGACGCGTGGCGTCAGGCGCTCGCCGCGGTCACGATCGCCGATCTCGCCCGCGACGTCGACGCCAACTCCGGCCCCGAGGCGCTCGTCGGCATCCAGGCCTGGCTGACCAGCGGGACCAGCTGAACCACTGTCAGCCGGTGTGGCGTACCTCGGTGTCCCAGATCTGCGCCCACGGACGCCGCAGCCCCCGACACACGAAGATCGGGCCGCCGTTCTCGTCGTTCTCCACCTCGACCCGCTGGTCCACCCGACCGGCGGGCGCGCACTGCTCGAACCAGGTGGTCAGCTGGTCCGGGCGCTCCCAGCCGACGGCGATGACCACGTCCGCGTCGGCGGGCGGCCGACCGAAGTCGACCATGCTGTTGTGCCCGGAGTACGCCCGAGGCAGACCACGGGCCGGCCCGTACCGGGCCACCGCGCCGGCCTCGCCATAGTTGCCGGTGAGGACGACCGCTCGCGAACGCTCCTCGGGCGACAATCCACGGTGGACAATGGCGATCGAGTCGACGAACTCCGGCCAACCGATCGTCTCTCCCGCGTCGTAGTTGACGTCGACCACGAAACCGGGCAACCGGTCAGCCGGCAGCACCGGCAACAGCAGCACGATATTGGGCAGCAGGAGCGGCACCACGCCCAGCGCGAGCAGCCCTCGACGCACCCGGACCGACCCGCGCGCGGCCCAGGCGGCGGTCACCACCGCACCGGCTGCGGTGAGGACCAGCAACAGCGGCGCGTCGTAGTAACCCTTGCCGCCGGCGATCAGCACGATGCCAACCACCACCAGCCACGCCCAGCCCACCGCCCGGTAGGCCCGCCACGCCGGCCGGCGCAGCAGCGCGACGAGACCGGCGATCCAGATCGGTACGGCATACGGGCTGATGATGACGAACTGGAGGGTGAACGCGTCGAGCCGACCGCTGTAGGAGCTGTCGCCGTCGGAGATGGACGCGGCCACGCCGAGCTGCGGGAAGCCGTTGGCCGCCTGCCAGATCAGGTTCGGCGCGGCCAGCAGCACAGTGATCCCGGCGGCGGCGAGCACCCACCTGTCGCGTAGCAGTCGACGCGGCCCGGCGATGAGCACCCCGGCGACCAGGCCCACGGCCAGCAGCGCCGGCAGCAGCTTGCTGAGCATGCCCACCCCGAGCGCCAGCCCGATGCCCAGCGCCCAGCGGCTGTCACCGGTGCGGAGCAACCGCACCGCGCACCAGGCCGCGACCAACCAGACCAGCAGGTCGACGGTGGTGGTGCTGAGCAGGTGACCACTGGCGAGCACGATGCCGGAGAGCGCGGCGAGCACCGCCGCGACGAGTTGCGTGCCCCGGCCGGCGCCCAGCTCCCGGGCGATGGCGGCGACCAGCAGCACCGCGCCGCCGGCCAGCACCGCCGACGGGGTACGCAGCACCACCAGGTTGCCCGGGGCGATCGTGTCGAGCAGCCGGGCCAGCGCCGGAACCAGCGGCCCCTGGTCGACGTAACCCCAGTCGAGGTGCCGACCGGCGAGCAGGAAGTACAACTCGTCACGGTGATAGCCGTAGCGGCCCGCGAGCAGCAGCAGCGTCACTGTGGTGGCGGCGGCCACCAGCCACGGGCCGCGGCTGCGCGCGCCGGGCTCGGGTGGCACCGCCGACGGGGGCGACTGGGCGGGCTGGTGAGGACTGTCGATGCCGATCGCGGGCTCGCTCACCCGCTCATGATGACCCTCGCAGTGGCCGCGCGGGTGCCCGTGCCGGTGTTCGGCACTGTCCCGTGTGCGGGTGGCCGGGACGGGTGCGAAGATCAGCTTCGTCACTCGGACCGAAAGGACGATATGCGCTATCGCACTCTGGGCAGCACCGGCACCGTGGTGTCCACCCTGTGTCTGGGCACGATGACCTTCGGCGCGGAAACCGACGACGCCGGCAGCTTCGCCCAACTGGACCGGTTCGTCGAGGCCGGCGGCACCTTCATCGACACCGCCGACGTCTACTCCACAGGTGTCTCGGAAGACATCATCGGGCGCTGGCTGCGCAGCCGACCCGACCTGCGTGACCGCCTGGTGATCGCCACCAAGGGGCGGTTCCCGATGGGCCCGGGAGCGAACGACGCCGGTCTGTCCCGGGTGCACCTCACCCGCGCCCTGGACGCCAGCCTGCGCCGGCTCGGCGTCGAGACCATCGACCTGTACCAGGCGCACGCCTGGGATCCGCTCACCCCGTTGCCGGAGACGCTGCGGTTCTTCGACGATGCGGTCAGCGCCGGCAAGATCCGCTACGCGGGGGTCAGCAACTTCACCGGCTGGCAGTTGCAGAAGGCCGCCCTGCTCACCCAGCACCTCAACCTCACCCCGATCGTGACCCTGCAACCGCAGTACAACCTGCTGGCCCGGGAGATCGAGTTCGAGTTGGTGCCGGTCTGTGAGAACGAGGGCATCGGCATCCTGCCGTGGTCACCGCTGGGTGGCGGTTGGCTGACCGGCAAGTACCAGCGCGACAGCACGCCCACCGGCGCGACCCGGCTCGGCGAGAACCCGCACCGTGGCGTCGAGGCGTACGCGGGTCGCAACGCCGAGGAGCGCACCTGGCGGGTGCTCGACGCGGTCCGCCAGATCGCCGGGGACCGCGGCGTGTCCATGTCGGCGGTGGCGCTGGCCTGGCTGGCGGGCCGACCGGCGGTCACCTCGGTGATCCTCGGCGCGCGCACCACCGACCAGCTCGACGACAACCTGACCGCCGCCGACCTGGTCCTCGACGCCGAGCAGATGCGCCTGCTGGACGAGGCGAGCGCCCCGCTGGTCGGCGACTACCCGTACGGCGCGGCCGGGGTGCGTCAGCGCGCCCGTGACCTGCCGACCGGTTCATGACGTCGTTTCCCGAGCCCACCAACCCGGCCGGCAGCCGCACCGAGGTCTTCGTGCGCTACCTGGACTACTTCCGCGAGTCCGTTGTGGCCAAGGTGTCGGCGTTGGCCGAGCCGGAGCTGCGGCGCAGCCGGCTGCCGTCCGGGTGGACCCCACTGGAGCTGCTCACGCACCTGCGCCACGTCGAGCGGCGCTGGATCGAGTGGGGTTTCCAGGGCCGGGACGTCGCCGAGCCGTGGGGCGACCGCCGCGACGACCGCTGGTACGTCGCCCCCGACGAGACCCGCGCGGATCTGGTGGCGGCGCTGCGGGCGCAGGGCGCGCACACCACGGCCGTGGTGACGGCACACGACCTGGCCGAAATCGGTGCGCCGGGCCCTCGCTGGAAGGGCGCGGACCCGGCGTCGCTGGAGCGGGTGCTGTTCCACCTGGTGCAGGAGTACGCCCGCCACCTGGGTCACCTCGACGTGGTCGCCGAACTCGCGGGCGGCCCGACCGGGGAGTGAGTCCGTCGGCCCGATAATGGGCTGATGCCGCTGCTCGTCGCGCCCGCCCTGCCCGCCGGGAGCCTCGCCGCCCAGGGCCAACCCCACCTTCCGGTACGCCCCGGGCTGACGCTGCGGCCGTGGCGTGACGACGACGCCCCGGCCGTTCGGGCTGCCTTCGGCTGTCCGGCGATCCAGCGGTGGCATGTGCGTCGGCTCGACAGCGACGACGAGGCACGGGTGTGGACGGCGCAGTGGGCGAGCCGTTGGCGTGACGAGAGCGCCGCCAGTTGGGCGGTCGTCGACGCCGACGACCGGCCCGTCGGTCAGGTGGGGTTGCGCGATGTGCTGCTGACCGAGGCGTCGGCGCAGGTGTCGTACTGGGTGGTGCCTGCCGCGCGCGGGCGGGGGATCGCCACCGAGGTGCTGCTCGCCCTGACCCGGTGGAGCTTCACCCGGAGCGGGTTGCACCGGCTGGCCCTGGAGCACTCGACCGGCAACGCGGCGTCCTGCCGGGTTGCCGCGCGGGCCGGCTTCACCGAGGAGGGCGTGGCCCGCGGGTCGGTGCGCCACGCCGACGGCTGGCACGACATGCACCTGCACGCACGGCTGCGCACCGACGGTGACGGTCGCGAGCAGTCGTAGCCGCACAGGCAGGCTTTGTCGACCAGTCCGGCGGCTGTCAGTAGGGGCAGGTGCGCTTGTCGCGCATCATCTGCGCGTACTCGGCGCCGGTGATGCGCAGCCGGTCGGTTTTGGTGCCGTCCTTGGCACGGCAGTCGATGATCGGACTGAGGTATACCCAGGTGTAGGCCGAGTCGTCCGCGCGCCCGGTCACCTCGAACGGCTTGTCGCCGGGTGCCGAGATCACCATCGTCTGGCGTCCTCCGTCGGCGAGGTAGTCCAACTCCAGTCGCCATCGGCAGTGCTGCTTGGCGCTGAGCGCTCGTACCTGAATGACGTTCTTCTCGCCCTTGGGCAGGGTGATCTTGTGGGTGGCGAAGAACGGGGCACCGGCGTCCGTGCCTTCCCGGTCCTCGACGAGCATCCGGGGATTCGGGCGATCCACGTGTGTCACGAGGACGACCTTCGCCGAGTCACCCTGGGATTCGTTGGGCTCCCGGATCCCGGTGAGCGGGGCGCGGCAGGGTTCGACGAGGACGGGCCGGAGGTCGACAGCCTCGGCTGCCTCGTCCCGGGTGCCGACGAGGGTGATCTCCCACGTGCTCCGTTCGACGTCGACAGCGCCGGCCTGGACTGTCGGATCGTCCGGCCGATCGGCGTCCAGGCGGGCCAGGTCGGAGCCGGCGGGGTAGACGTAGTTGAGCGCACCCTCCTGCGGGTACGGAATGTGCTTCACGTCGAGGACGACGAGTGGCCCCCGGCCGGCCAGCTTCTCGGCCAGCTCGTTCGCCGGTTTCCACTGGTTGATCGTGCCGAGGAGGACGGCGCCGAGCCAGGCGCCGACGGCGCCGATCACGATCGTCAGCAGCCAGGTGACGGGGCGCTTCCACCAGGCGACGGTTGCCGGCGCGGGAGCTGCCTTACGGCGACGTGGGCGCTTGTTACGTGGACTCATGGACCGGAGTCTCCTGCGTATCAGTGGACGTGTTGATGGACGTGTCGGTGTCGAGGAGCCGGCGGGCCAGCAGCACGGGCAGCGCGACGAGCCAACCCCAGGCCGCGCCGAAGCGCAGCGCGGAGGTCAGTTGGAGCCCCAGGGACTCCCAGGGCGCGCAGCCGGTGGGGGAGTCCGGGACCGCGCAGTCGACGAGGACGTCGGACGTCGCGGTCAGCGCGGAAGCCGCGATCGTGGCACCCCAGCAGACGACGACGAGCCCGAGACGGTGCCCGGAGTTCGGCAGGCCGGCGAGCAGCGCCCACAGCAGGAGCCACAGCACCAGCAGCAGGGCGATGGCGAGCACCGACCTGTGCACCCACACATCCATCGTCAGGGGATTCGGCTCGATCTCGTGAGTCAGCCGGTATTCCACGTCGCCGCGTGTGCGTGGCGGCGGCGACAGGGCGGGACGGTACAGAAATTCCCTGAGCAGTCCGAGGAAACCCCTCCCGGAATAGCTCTCCCGCACCGCGTGGGTGCCGTTGATCAGCATCAGCAGCAGCACCGGAAGGGCACCGGCCAGGGCCAGGTTCGCGCTGCGTCCTCGCACGTCGCCGATCAGCGGGACGCGGTCTGTCGGCTCCGGGTCCTCGTCCGTGTCGTCAACCGCGTCCTGGCCCTCGTCTTCGCCGTCATCCTCGTCGGTCGCCTTGTTCAGCCGATCCAACAGCACCATGGCCAGGCTGACGCCCCCCACCAGGGATGCGTTCGTGCCTGCCACCAGCCAGCCGAGAAAGAGGGCGTCGGAGGTCCAGGCAGTCAGCGTCAGGTGTGCGCTGGCGAGGAGCGTGGAATGGTCCAGTGCCTCGTTGGCGTACCAGCCGGCGGGGGCAGTGTGGACACGGACCACGAACGTGGCCCACCAGAGCAGGTCCCCCACTGCCGTGGCGGTGAGGGCGGCGGCCGCGCCGGTCATCGCCGCGATGAACGGGTGCGTCCGTCGGGTGACGAGGCCGCAGGCCAGGTACGTCGACACCCCGATCAGCAGGATCACGACCCAACGGATCAGCGGCGTCACCGCGTCCATCATGGGAGCGATGGTGGGATCCAGGGGTGCGAAGAAGACCACGCCCTTCGCGGCGAGCGTGGGGAAGTCGACGGCGGTCCGCGTGACGGTGAGAGGCTCCGTCATCGAGCGCACCTGGGCGGTGACTCCCAGGTAGATCAGGATGGCACCCACCGCGGCGAGCACGGCGACGACAATCCTGTGTGACCGGCTCATCCTGCCGGCCTCATCCCGCAATGGGTCGTCACGCCCGTCAGTCTCTCGCATCGCACCGCCTCGTACAGGCCCGTCCGTGCCCCCTTCGGAGGTGGCTGACGACGCCTCAGCGGGCTTCCGCCCAGCCGACGAAACGCGGGGTCAGATCGGGCAGCGCGACGTCCGGGTTGAGCTTGGTGAGATCAGCTGTGGCTTCCTCCTGGACCTTCGCCAGGTGGATCAACAGGCCCGGCCGATCACCGCGGAACTCGCCGAGCAGTCGCAGCTTAGCGGCCGAGCACGGCCACAGGATGCCGCAGACCGGGCAGCGCCACGACGGTCGCAACGGCGAGTGCTTCGGACGCTCGGACATCAGCCGACCGCCACTGTCGCGCGGCGCTGCTCCGGTGTGGACCGGCGGGGCTGGACGAATGTCGACTTGCGGAATTGAACGCTCGCGGCGGTGGTCAGCAGGACCACGTCCCCGCCTCTGAGGGCGCCTCGTACCTCGTTCTGCACAGCCTCTCCTCCTCCTTGCGGCTCCGTCTACACCGCACTTTGCCGGGTGTTGCTGGACAAACACACAGCGTTACGTAACCTCTTCATCGCAGCGGATTTGTTCCACGGGAGGGACGGCATGAACCACGCCTTTGTCGCAGCGTTGGCTGCGGCGGGTCACACCGCCGAGAGCCTGGCAGGTCAGCTCGGCGTGCACCCGAAGACCGTCGCCAGGTGGGCAAACCCGGGGCACATTCCCCAGAGCCGACACCGCGCGACCGTGGCCGGGTTGTTGGCGAAGGACGCCGACGCGCTGTGGCCGGACGTGGTCCGTCGCCGCGAGCCGGTGTGGTTCCGGCCGTGGGTCGACCTCGAACGCGAGGCCGTGACGCTGCGGTCGTTCCAACTCGCCTGGGTGCCCGGCCTGCTGCAGACCGAGGCGTACGCCCGGGCGACCCTGGCCGGTGGGGTGCTGACACCGGAGGCGGTCGCCGAGTTCGCCGAGGCGCGGATCAACCGGCAGGCGATTCTCGGCCGTAGTGGCGGCCCGCTGCTGATCGCGGTGCTCGACGAGGCGGTGCTGAGGCGGCGTGTCGGCGACGACCGCGCGCTGATGGCGGCGCAACTCGCGCGCCTGGTCGGCTACACCGAGGCGGGCACCATCCAACTCCACATCGTCCCGGCGGACGCCCCCAGCTACCCCGGCCTCGACGGGCCGTTCACCATCGCCGACATGCCGGACGGGTCGCGGGTCGCGCACGTCGACAGCGCGGCACGGGCGCAGATCCTCGATCAAACGTCGGATCTTGTTAGCCTGGAACGGCGGTGGGAGCGTATTCGCGGCGAGGCCCTGCCCCGAGGGCGTTCGATGGACCTTCTCAGAGAAGCGGCAGCATCATGGACATGACCGGTGCGCGGTGGCGGAAGAGCACGAAGAGCGGCGGCAACGGTGGTGACTGTGTCGAGGTCGCCGACAACCTGCCGGGTGTGGTCCTGGTTCGTGACACGAAGGACCGCGACGGCGCAACGCTGGCGTTCAGCGCGCAGTCGTGGCGTGGCTTCGTCGCCATGGCTCGCGACGCCGGCTGACCAACCACATCGCACGCAAGGCTCCCGGCATCGGCCGGGAGCCTCCGTCGTGGGTGGGCCGGGCCGCACCGACGATCGATCGGATCAACGGACGACGGTGGGTTCGGCCGGTTGCGGTTGCGGGGTCGCCGGCCAGGTGAGTCGGCGTACGCCGGGCACGAGCGCGGTGCCCGCGCAGGCGGCGAGGACCAGCAGGCCCGCCACGGCCAGCGGGACGGGTGCGCCGAAGGCGTCGGCGGCCAACGGCGCCAACGCGTAGCCCAGCGGCATGGCACCCAACGACACCAGCCAGTCGTACGAGGTGACCCGGGCCAGGACCTCCGGCGGGAAGTGGTGCTGCACAACGGTCTCCCACACCGGGTTGAGGTAGCCGAGGGCGGTCAGCGCCACCGCGTAGGCGGCGATCACCGCGGCGACGGGCGCGGCGACGGCCAGCAGGAACAGCGGCGCGGCGTAGCAGGCCAGCCCGAGGTTGGCCAGCAGCACCGGCCGGTGCAGCCGGACCCGCCCGGCCAGCAGCGATCCGGTGAGCATCCCGATCGCGCCGGCCTGCAAGAGCAGCACCCAGGTCGTCTCGCCGCCCAGCTGGTCGATGGCGACGGCCGGCCCGAGGGTCATCAGCACGGCGGCTGCGCCGTTCCATACGCCGTGCCCGAGCAGACTGGTCCAGAACCAGTCGCGGGCGCGTACCTCGCCGAAGCCGTGCCTCAGGTCGGCGAGGACGGAACGGCGGGGCACCGGCACGTGGCGGACCCGCACCAGCGCGAGCAGCGTGGCGCTGAGCGCGAACGACGCGCCGTCCAGGATGAACGCCCAGCCGGGCCCGGCGGCCCAGATCAGCGCGCCGGCCAGCGCCGGACCGGCGAGGCGGCTGGCGTTGGCGGTGACCCCCATCAGGGCGTTGGCGCGCTGCCGTTCGGCTGGTTCGACGGTGCCGGCGACCAGCGGAGACGCGGTCGGAATGGCGAACGCCGAGGCGGTGCCGCCGAGCGCGGACGCCACCACCACCGTGGTCAGCGACGGGTCGCCGCCGAGCAGCTCGACGCCGACCGCCAGCTGCGTTGCGCAGCGGACCAGGTCGGCCAGGAGGGCGACCCGACGGGCGTCGAACCGGTCGGCCACCACACCGCCGAACGGCAGCAGGAGCAGCCGGGGGACGACGGCAGCGGCGAGGACGACGGCCAGCGCGCCGGTGGAGCCGGTGGCCCGCAGCACGGCCAGCGCCAGCGCGGCGGGCACCACGGCGTCGCCGAGAGCGGAGAGGGTGCGACCCAGGAACAGCAGCCGGAAGGAGTGGTTGCGCAGGGGGTGAGCCATCACCACAACATACTTCGACATCGAATATTTCGGCAATGAATATTTCGACGCTGAGGTAAGCTGGCGCGGTGACGACCACCCCGGACGCCGTCGACCAGCACATCGAGCGCTGGCTGCCCGTGCTGCCCGACCTCGACGCGGACGTCGAGGGGGCGGTGACCAGGATGATCCGACTGACCCGGCACCTTCGGGCGGTCAAGGAGCGGGTTCTGGTCGACTTCGACCTGCCGGCCCACGAGTACGACACCCTGCACGCCCTGGCCGGCCACGGTGGCCGGGCGGCACCCTCGGACCTCGCCGCGGACCTCACGATGGCCCCCGCCTCGATCACGGCGCGGGTGGACGCGTTGCTGCGGCGGGGCTTCGTACGCCGGATCCCGTCGACAGTCGACCGTCGCCGGGTCGACGTGGAGCTCACCGAGGCGGGTCAGGCCGCGTGGCGCGGGGCGATGGAGGTCCAGGGCGCCGAGGAGCACCGCCTGCTCGGCGCGCTCACCGCGACCGAGCGGCGACACCTATCCGACCTGCTGCGCCGGGTGCTGCTCGTCGCCGAACAGCCACAGAGCACGCCGCAGACCGACTGAGCAGGCCGGAAAATCGCCTGGCGGTCCGCGTACCGCTGATGGAAGGGTGACCGGCGTGACTGCGCATGTGCTGGCCGGGGCCCTGGCCGACGACGGACGGCGACGGATCTTCGCGGCGATCGTGCTGGGTGCGACAAGCGCGACCGAGGTCGCCGAACGCGCCGGCCTTCCGGCGCGGGTGGTGCTCACCGGGGTCCGCCGGCTTACCGACGCGGGTCTCGTCACCGGCGCGGACGGCGCGCTCGCGGCCGACGAGGCATCACTGCAGGCCACCGCGCGCGACAGCCGCCCGGCCGACGAGGCCGAGCCCGGCGTCGACCCGGTGCTGCGGACCTTCCTGCGCGCGGGCGTCCTGGTGGGTCTGCCGGCACAACCGAGCCGGCGCAGGGTCCTGCTGGCGCACATCGCGGAGCGGTCGTTCGAGTTGGGCACGCGCTATCCGGAACGGGCCGTCGACGACGCGCTCAAGCCGTGGTGCGCCGCAGGCGGGTCGGATCACGTGACGCTGCGCCGGCATCTGATCGACGAGCGGTTGCTCACCCGCGAGCACGGCATCTACCAGCGGCTCTGATCGCCCACTGCGCTGCGGAGGAGGTTGCTGGCGTCGGCGCGCGACCTCCGGCACGCCCTCGGCGCGGCGCACGCGCTGATCGCCCTGCTGCCCGCTCCCGCCGGTAAACGGGACGCTGGCATTCCCCCGCCCACCTCGTGTCGCGCTCACCCGGGGGTGGGCGAAATCCTCGGGAGTTGATGCGCCGAGGTTGCTAACATCGCCGTCATGGCACGAGGTATCTGGTCGCAGAAGGTCCGCTCCGCCCGCTGACGGCGGCGCCCTTCGTTCTGCTGAATTCGCGCTCGCCGTCCCGGTTCCCGCCGGGCGGCCGTTAGCTGCTGCCCGGCTCCATCGCGAGCTGCGGAGCACCGTTGAACCTCACCCCGAACCCCGAATCCCTGTCCCGGTCCGTCGAGGCCGGCAGCGCGCACGTACGCGCCACCGACGTCACAGTGACCCGCGGGTCCCGTCGCGTCCTGACCGATGTCTCGGTCACCGTCGCCGCCCGGACGCGGCTGGCGGTCGTCGGCGAAAACGGTCGCGGCAAGACGACGCTGCTGCACGTCCTCGCCGGGCTGATCACGCCGGACGACGGCACCGTGCAGCGGGCCGGCACCATCGGCCTGGCCCGCCAGGAACTGCCCGCCCCCGACGGCGGGACGGTCGGCACCCTCACGTCCGAGGCGCTGGGCGCGTCACTCACCGCCCTGGCCGCGCTGGACGAGGCAACCCTCGCCCTGACCACTGGCGATCCGAGCGCCGAGGACCGCTACGCCGCCGCGCTCGACGCGGCCACCCGGCTCGACGCGTGGGATGCCGAACGTCGCGTCGACATGGCACTGGAGGCCCTTGACGCCTGCACCGACCGCGACCGTCCCCTGGCGACGTTGTCGGTGGGGCAGCGCTACCGGGTACGGCTGGCGTGCCTGCTCGGCGCGCGGCACGACGTGCTGCTGCTCGACGAGCCGACCAACCACCTCGACGCTGATGGTCTGGACTTCCTCACCCGCCGGCTGCGCGAGCACGACGGCGGTCTCGCCATCGTCAGCCACGACCGGGCGCTGCTGCACGACGTCGCGGACCGGTTCCTCGACCTCGACCCGACCCGCGACGGAAAGGCGCGGGTCTACGCCGGAGGTCATGACGCCTGGCAGGACGCGCGGCGTCGCGAGCGGGAGCACTGGGAGCAGGAGTACGAGCAGCAGCAGGCCGAGGGTCGACGGCTACAGGACGCGGTGTCGAAGGCCCGCGACCGGCTCTCCACCGGCTGGCGGCCGGACAAGGGGACCGGCAAGCACCAGCGCCAGTCCCGCGCGCCGGGCGTCGTGCAGGCCCTGAACCGGCAGCAGGACGCGCTCCAGGCACACCGGATCGACGTCCCGAAACCACCGCCGACGCTGCGGCTACCGGACCTCGGCGTACGTCCGGGCGCGCCGCAGGTACGTGCACAGGGCGTCGCCGTCGACGGGCGGCTGCCTGGTCCGGTCGACCTCAGCATCGACGGCGGCGGCCGGCTGCTCGTCACCGGGCCCAACGGCGCCGGGAAGTCCACACTGCTCGCGGTGCTCGCCGCAGCGCTCGCACCCACCGACGGGTACGCCTGGACGGCGAGCGAGGCACGGGTCGCCCGGCTCAGCCAGGAGACCACCGGGCAGGCCCCCGAACTCACCGCCGACGAGGTGTACGCCCGTCAGGTGGGACGACTGGTGTCGCGCGGGATGCTGCCCGCCGCCGAGGCCGTGCCGCTCGGATCGCTCGGGCTGCTGGACTCCGCCGCGATGCGGACGCCCGTCGGGCGGATGTCGCAGGGGCAGCAGCGCCGCCTCGACCTGGCGCTCGTGCTGGCCGGGCGTCCCACGCTGATCCTGCTCGACGAGCCGACCAACCATCTGTCGTCGGCCCTGGCCGACGAGCTGACCGCCGCGATCCGCGCCACGAGCGCCGCCGTCGTCGTCGCCACCCACGACCGGCAGTTGCTGCGGGACCTGGCCGACTGGCCGCTGCTGCGGATCGGCGAGTCGTCGACACCGGGTGCCCGAACCCGGGCGACCGGACAAAGCCGTTGACCGGCCGGTGATGATCAACAGGTGACCATTACCGGCCGGCCCACCTGGGTGACCACCGCTGTCCGACCCGACCACCCCGACGCCGGGCTGCTGCTGCGCGAGTACATGAGCGAGATGGTGGTCCGTTATCACCGTCGCCCGGCCCTGCCCGGCGAGGTCGACGCGGCCCTGGCCGAGATGCCCAGCGACGACCTGACCGCGCCGAGCGGGCTGCTCCTGCTCGCCCATCACGGCCCGGACCTGGCCGGCTGCGCCGGGCTGCGCTGGCAACCCGGCTGGGCCGAGCTGACCCGTGTGTTCATCCGCCCCGAGCATCGCGGCGCCGGTGGGGGCGCCGCGCTGCTGGCCGCCGTCGAGGAGCGGGCCCGCACGGCCGGGGCGGACCGAATCCGGCTCGACACCCGGCACGACCTGGTGGAGGCCCGCGCCCTGTACGCCCGGCACGGCTACGCCGAGATTCCGGCGTTCTCGCAGGGCCCCTACGCCGAGCACTGGTTCGAAAAGTGGCTGTTGTGAGCGGTTGACGTCGGCGCACGGACGCGCTAAATAAGAAGAGGAAGTTGAGTCACCCCGGCTCAACTCATCACCTTCGGCCAGGAGAACCGAGGAGGCATGACCATGTTGATGCGTACCGACCCGTTCCGCGAGATCGACCGGCTCGCCGAGCAGTTCTTCGGTACGGCGGCCCGTCCCGCGACGATGCACCTGGACGCCTACCGCGACGGCGACCACTTCTACGCGGCGTTCGACCTGCCCGGCGTCGATCCGGACAGCATCGACTGCACCGTCGAGCGCAACGTGCTCACCGTCCGCGCCGAGCGTCGCCGACCCGCCGGCGACGGCGTCGAACTGGTCGCCGCCGAACGCCCGATGGGCACCTTCACCCGGCGGCTGTTCCTCGGCGACACGCTCGACACCGACAAGCTGGAGGCCGGCTACGAGAACGGGGTGCTGACGCTGCGCATCCCGGTCGCCGAGCGCGCCAAGCCCCGCCGGGTGACCATCCAGGCCAACGGCGCCGCCCGCCGAGAGATCAACGCCTGATCCGACACGGTGACGGGTGGGACCGGCGCGCCTGCACGCCGATCCCACCCGAGGCTGAGAGCCTTTTTCACATGGTGTTCTCCGACGCTCCGGTGCTCGCCCGCCCGCCCTCGCCACCGGCGCTGCCGAGCGGGCCGGTCGAGGTCACCGAGGCGTGGCTGCGCAACCGGCGGCTGTCCGAGCACACCCGCGACGCCTACCGGCGTGACGTCACCGGCTGGCTCACCTGGTGCGCCGGCCGCGACCTGGACCCGCTGCGCGCCACGTTCCTGCACGTCAACGAGTACGCCCGCGCGTTGGAAAGCAGCGTCGGCGCCCGCAGCGGCCGGCCGCTCACCCCGGCGACCGTCGCGCGCCGACTCTCGGCGCTGTCCAGTTGGTACGACTTCCTGGTCAAACTCGGCCCGGTGCCGGCCAACCCGGTCTCCGGCGCCGACCGCCCCCGCGTCGACCGGGACCACTCCGCCACCGTGGGGCTCACCCCCGAGGAGGTGGACGCCCTGCTCAGCGCCGCCGACGCGGACACCGGCGCCACCGCCGTACGCAACCGGGCCGCGCTCGCGCTCCTCGCCGACCTGGGTCTGCGGGTCGGGGAACTGATCTCACTGGACCTGACCGACCTCGGCACCGAACGCGGCCATCGCAGCGTGCGCTTCATCGGCAAGGGCGGCAAACAACGCCGCCGCGCCCTCACCCCCGGCACCGGCCACGCCCTGGACGCCTACCTGGCCCAGCGGGCCGCCGCCACCGGCGTGCCGGTGCCGCAACTCACCGGCCCGCTGCTGGTCACTGCCAGCGGCGCCCGGCTGGACCGGCACTCGGTGTTCCGGATGGTCCGTCGCCTCGCCCGCGCCGCCGGCATCCCGGCCTGGGCGAAGCTGTCCCCGCACTCGCTGCGGCACGCCTTCGCCACCACGGCCCGCTCCGAGGGCGTGCCGTTGGAGGACGTGCAGGACGCCATGGGGCACGCCGACCCACGCACCACCCGCCGCTACGACCGGGACCGGCACAACCTCGACCGCGACCCCGCCTACGCGGTGTGGGCCGCCCGGTCGCGTCGCCGCGGCTGAGCGCTGAGCAGCGCGGGCAGCGTCAGCCCTGCGGACGGGGGCAAATGCAGAACGGCTGCCCGATCGGGTCGAGCAGCACCACCCACCGCTCACCACCGGGCTGGAAGGCGGGCTTCGACGCGCCCGCGGCGACGAACTTCTCCTCCGCCGCCGCCAGGTCGTCGACGTACAGATCCAGGTGGTAGCGCTTGTCGCCGGTCTGGTCCGGCCAGGAGGGCGGTCGGTAACCCTCGACCAGGCCGAAGCCGATCGAGACGCCACCGGAGCTGATCATCGCGTACTCCGGTTGGCTGTGGGTGACCTCCCAGCCCAGCGCCTCGTGGTAGAACGCGGCGTGGCCGGCGGGATCGGAACTGTCGAGGTTGACCATCGCGAGGTCGGCAGAAACTGTCATCCCGGCAGTGTGCCGCCGGGGTCCGACAACTCCCGCCGCGCTCGCCACTCGCCGCGGAGTGTCGGGCCCCCGCCCTACGGTCGGCGGATGAGACACGGTCTGGAGATTTCCTGCGGCGGCGCCCCGATCGCGGTGTCCACTCTGGTCGAGCTGGGTGAGCTGGCCGAACGCGCCGGCTGGGACGGCGTGTTCCTAGAGGACTATCTGATCCACTATTCCGGCGACGAGCCGTTCACCTACGACCCGTGGCTGGTCCTCGCCGCGATCGCCGGGCGCACCGACCGGGTGCGACTGGGCACCACGGTCACCGCGCTGCCCCGGCGTCGCCCGGCGAAGTTGGCGCGGGAGGTCCTCACCCTCGACCACCTCAGCGGGGGCCGGGCCACCGTGGCGGTCGGTGTCGGCGACCCCGGCGACCGGGGTCTGGCCGCCTTCGGCGAGCAGACCGAGGTGTCGGTGCGGGCGGCGATGCTCGACGAGGGGCTCGACCTGCTGACCGGGTTGCTCAGCGGTGAGCGGGTCAGCCACCAGGGCACCCACTACCGCGCCGACGGGGTGGCACTGCGACCCGAGCCGGTGCAGTCACCACGGGTGCCGGTCTGGGTCGGCGGGAGCACCCAGGCCGGGGCGGTGCGCCGCCGGGCCGCCCGCGCCGACGGCATCGTGCCGTACAAACTCACCGACACCGACGGGTGGTCCGACTTCACCCCCGACGAGATACACGACCTGGCGAACGCCCTGCCGTCGACGCGCGCCGACGGTCAACCCTTCGACGTGGCGGTCGGCGGCCGGCGGCGCCGTTCGGACGAACGCACCGAACGGGCCCACCTCGGTGAGCTGGCCTCCGCCGGCGCCACCTGGTGGCTGGAGTTCGTCCCGGCCGGCGATGCGGCGACGATGCGCGCGGCCGTCGCCCGAGGCCCGCTGCGCTGACCCGTCAGCAGAGCAGGTCGAGGTGGTGGTGGGCGTCCTCGGCGATCTCCTCGTGGCGCAGCCAGCGGCGCGCCCACAGCCGGGCGGCCAACTCCGCCTGCTCGTCCCCCCACGCCGCGTGCTCGACGAGCAACGCGGTGGTCAGCGCGTACGCCAGACGCAACGCCAGACCACGGGCACCCGCGAGCACCGCCGACGCACCCGGGTCGGCGGTCACCGCGGTGATGGTCTCCGCCAACTGCGCGGCGGCCGTGGCCAGGGTGTCGGCCAGCACCGGCGACACCGGCCGCGCCAGGTCGACGGCGGCGGCGAGCCGGCTCAGCAGCGGCGCCCCGGCGTCCTCCCGGGTCAACGCGCGCAGCACATCCAAAGCCAGCACATTTGTGGTGCCCTCCCAGATCGGCAGCACCTGGGCGTCGCGCAGCAGCCGGGGCACCCCGGTGTCCTCCACGTAGCCGGCCCCGCCGAAGCTCTCCACGTACTCGCTCGCGGAGCTGACGGCGAGCCGGCCGGTGGCCAGCTTCGCCAACGGCGCCACGATGCGCAGCTCCGCCGCGGCCTCCGGGTCGGCGCCGACCTCGACCCGACCGAGCAGGGCGAAAGCGTGCCCAGCCAGGGCGAACGCGCCCGCCGCGTCGACCGCGAGGGTGCCCAGGGTGGCCCGGTGCAGGGGCGAGGACGCCAGCGGGCCGCCGGCGACGTGCCGCACCTCGGCGTACGCGCTGGCGTAGGCGAGACCCCGTCGCATCCCGCCGGCCGCCGCGGCGGCGTTGTGCACCCGGGTCACCACGACCAGGGTCATCGCCCGGACCAGACCGGGCACCGCCGGGTCACCCAGCGGAAGGGCGTACGCGTCGTGCAGGCCGATCTCGGCGGTGGGCAGCGCCCGGGTGCCTAGCTTGTCCTTGAGGCGGTGCACTGTGACACCCGGTGCGGGTGCGCCCGGTGCCGCACCGTCGGCCAGCGGTGAGTCGACCGCGTACCGGGGAACGAGGAACGGGGCGAGCACCCGGCTGCCCCGCCCGGCGCCCTCCGGTCGGGCCAACGCCACCGCCATCGCCGCGTCGGCGGCGGAGCAGAACCACTTCTCCCCGGTCAGCCGCCACGACCCGTCCGCCGCCGGGCGGCCGAGCGTGCTGGAGCGGCCCAGGTCGGAACCGCCCTGCGACTCGGTCATCCACTGCCCGCTGGTGATCGCCGTGGCCGGGTCCGTGGAGATCAGCCGGGGCAGCCACGCGTCCCGGACGGTGGCGTCGACGTCGGGCATGCTGAGCAGCGCCGCCGCCCCGTCGGCCATCGCCACCGGGCAGGAGAACGTCGCCGACTCCGGCCCGTACAGGTGCAGCAGGGCGTGCTGCACGACCCGCGCGGCGGCACCCCAGGTGCCCCGGGCGTCCGGCAGGTAGGGCAACGCGACCACGGCGTGTCGGGCGGCGGCGGCGCGCTGCGCCTGCCAACCGGCGGAGGTGTCGATGCGGTCGATCCGCGCGCCCCACGGGTCGTAGCGGACCAGCGTCGGCGGGTGCGCCTCCGCGTCGGCGTGCGCCGCGCGCAGCGGCCCGGTGACGTCGGCGGCCAGGTCCGCGAGCCGGCCCTTCGCGGCGGCGTGCCCGGCCGGGCCGAGGTGGCGCTCCAGCCAGGACCGCAGCAGGCCATCGCCGGCGTACGGGTCGACGGGGGGTGATACCGGCTGCACGAAGCGGCTCATCGATCGGCTCCTGGCACTGCTCGGGGGGTGTGCGCCGACGGTAGACGATGCAGGGCCGCCGGGAACAGGGCACACCCGCCCATCGGGCGCACCCAGTTTCCGGCTTGTCGCCCGTCGGCGCGAGCGGGTTCTCTACGGTCGGTAGTCGTGGGTGCCGGCCAGCCATGGAGCCGACCGGCCCGGCGTCACCGCCCGATGCGCACCGGGTTGGCGTTCGCCGGGTTCGGCGTGGCGCTGTGCTGCGTGGGGGTGGCCGGGTTGGGCGCCTGGAACCTGCAGACCGTCCGGCAGGCCGCCGGCCCGATCCGGGAGACCGCCGACAGTTTCCTCAACGAGGTGACCCTCGGCGACAGCGACCGGGCGTACGAGCGGCTCTGCGAGGACGCGCGCAGCCGGTGGAGCGCGATCGGCTTCACCAGTTGGGTGCGGACGCCGCCGATGGTCACCGACTATGAGATCACCGACGTTTCGGTCGCCACCCGCAGCGGGCGACCGCAGGGCACGGTGACCGTGAAGGTGACCCGCGACGGCGGGCTCAACGAGGAACGACGCCTGCCGGTGGTCCGCGAGGACGGAAACTGGCGGGTGTGCGGTGACCCCTTCTGAGCCGCCGGCCGTCGACCTGGCGCACCCCCGGCTGCTGCGCCGACGTCAGGGCGTCGAGCCGACCACCTCGACCGAGTTGTTCTTCGACCTGGTCTTCATCTTCACGATCACCCAGGTGTCGCACTACCTCATCGAGCATCCGGACTGGCGTGGTGCCGGCCGTACGACGCTGCTGCTGGCGCTGGTCTGGTTCGTCTGGGTCTACACGACCTGGGTCACCAACTGGCTGCAACCGGACCAGGGCCCGGTACGGGCGATGCTGATCGGGGTGACGCTGGGCAGCCTGCTGTTGTCGGCGGCCATCCCGCAGGCGTTCGCCGGGACGGGTCTGCTCTTCGCGGTGGTCTACGTGAGCGTCCAGGTGGGCCGGACCATGTTCGCGTTGTGGGCCGCGCATGGCAATCCGTGGCTGGTCGACGGGTTCCAGAAGTCGCTGCCGTGGATCGCCGCCACGTCGGTGCTCGTGGTGGCCGGCGGCCTGGTGGACTCCCCGGCCCGGGAGGTGGTGTGGGCGGCCGTGATCGTGCTCGAGGTGGTGGGCCTGTCGATCGGCTATCCGCTGCCGGGGCGTAAACGCAGCCGCCCCGAGCGGTGGATGGTGGAGGGTGGGCACCTGGCGGAGCGCTGCGCGGCGTTCGTCCTGATCGCGCTCGGCGAGTCGATCCTGGTCACCGGCAGCACCCTCACGTCGCACGTGGACCTGGTCCGGTCGGGAGCGTTCCTGGTGGCGTTCGCCGGTTCGGTGGCGCTGTGGTGGGTGTACTTCGCGCGCTCGGCCCCGGCCGCCGCGGAGGTCGTCGCCGGCGCGGGCACGCGTACCGGGGCGTTGAGCCGGCTCGCGTTCAACTACCTGCACCCGGTGATGGTCGCCGGCATCGTCGTCACCTCGGCGGGCGACGAACGGCTGCTGCACGCCCCCGGCGCGGCGGCCACCACGGTCACCGCCCTGTTCACCCTGGGCGGCCCGGCGCTGTTCCTCGCCGGGCACGCCGCCTACAAGGTGGTGCTGTGGCGAACCCCGCCGACCAGCCGGATCACGGCGGTGGTGATCCTGCTGGCGCTGGTGCCGATCGGTGTGAGGCTGGGGGCACCCGTCGCGGCGTGCGCCACGGCGGCGTTGGCGGTGACCGTCGCCGTCATCCTGACCGACCGGTTCCGGTCACTGGCGACTGAGCGGTGACCGGGTCGGTGCCGAGCCGAGGTCCACTGGCACGGTGTCGGTTGTCCGCGCGGCGGGCGTCTCAGTCACGGGGGCCGAGGTCGCCGCTGCGGTAGTGCCGGCGGCAGAGCACCTGGTAGCGCACCTCGGCGGTGTCGACGGTGTCGCCGATGACGACCTGGGCGCCCTCGCGGACGACCCGCCCGTCGACGACGCGGGCGTTGAGCAGCCCCTCGCGGCCGCACCAGCAGAGCACCTCGACCTGGATGCGAGCCACCTCGTCGGCCAACTCGAACAGGCGTTGCGCGGCGGGGAACATCCGCGACCGGAAGTCGGTGGCCAGGCCGAACGCGAACACGTCGACGTCGTAGCTGTCGACCAGTTCGGCCATCTGCTCGACGTGCTCGACGGTGTAGAAGCACGCCTCGTCGCAGATCAGGTAGTCGACGCGTACCCCGTCGGCCCACCGGCCGCGCACCAGGGCCCGCAGGTCCAGGTCGTCGGTGACCTCGATGGCCTCGTGGGCCAGGCCGATGCGGGTGGTGACCTGCGGCCCCAGCGACCTGTCGATGCGGGTGGTGACCAGCCCACGCCGGCCCTGCCGGGCGTGGTTGTAGTTCATCTGCAACGCCATGGTGGACTTGCCGCAGTCCATCGGCCCCCAGAAGAACTTCAACGCCGCCGCGTGCACCGGACGCCCGTCGAGCCCACGCGCGGCCGCGCACCCGGCCGGGGCGTGTGGCTGGCCAGGGAACGGGTGGGCCAGGCAGGTCGGTGCGGCGGCGTCGTCAGTCACGGTCGGGCAGCCTAGCCCATTGACCGGCCCGGATCGGTCGGGCGCGGGACCCGTGCTCAGAGCACCCGGGGTGGCGTGTTGCCCGCGGCCACGATGGCACGGCGGATCGGCACGGCGGCGAGGAGCAGGAACCCGACCACGAAGAAGATCAGCAGTGAGACCAGGCCCACCCGGTACGAGGCGGTGACTTGGAACACCAGGCCGAAGGCGAGCGGGCCGAGCCAGCTGGTGCCCTTGTCGCTGATCTCGTAGAAGCCGTAGTACTCGCCTTCCTTTCCGGCCGGGATGAGCTGGCTGAACAGCGACCGGCTCAGCGCCTGACTGCCGCCGAGGACCAGGCCGATGGCCGCGCCGAGGACCATGAACGGCACCGGCGCCTCGGCCGGCAGCCGGAACGCGCCGATGATCACACCGGTCCAGAGCACCAGGCTGAGCAGCACGGTCTTCCAGGCGCCGATGCGCCGGGCCAACGCGCCGAGGCTCAACGCGCCCCCGAAGGCGAGGAACTGCACCAGCAGGATGGTGATGATCAGGGTGCTCTGCTCCAGGCGCAGCTCCTCGGTGCCGTACTGGCTGGCCAGCGTGATGACGGTCTGGATGCCGTCGTTGTAGACCAGGAACGCCAGCAGGAAGAACAGCGTCAGCGGGTACGCCTTGATCTGGCGCAGGGTGCGGCCCAACTGCCGGAATCCGTCGGTGAGCACGTTGCCCTGCCGGGCCAGCGCCGCCGCCGCGCTGGGGCGTTCCCGCAGCCAGCGCAGCGGCACCAGGGTGAACACCGCCCACCACACCCCGGCGGAGACGATCGACCAGCGGGCCAGGTCGAGGGTGCGCTGCGGGTTGTCGTCCTCGCTGAACAGGGTGACCGCGACCAGGTTGAACGCCAGCAGCAGGCCGCCGCCCAGGTAGCCCAGCGCCCAGCCGCGGCTGGAGATGCCGTCGCGTTCGTCCGGGCCGCCGAGCTGCGGCAGGAACGAGTTGTAGACCACCAGGGCCGCGCCGAAGGAGATGTTGGCGACCAGGAAGAGCGCCCCGCCGAGCAGGTAGCGGTCGCCGGTGACGAAGATCATCGCGACGGTTGCGCCGGCGCCGGTGAACGCGGCGCCGCCGAGCAGCCGCTTCTTGTGCGCCGACCGATCGGCGATCGCCCCGATCACCGGCAGCACGAACACGGTGAGGAACACCGACAGCGAGATCAGGTACGGGTAGTAGGACCCGGCCGCCACCCGGATGCCCAGCGGGTAGACGTACCCGTCGCAGGTGTCCGCGCCCAGTTCGCACCCGGCGGCCAGCTCGGCGACGGTGGTGATGAACGGGCCGAGGAACACCGTGATGACAGTGGTCTGGAACGCGGAGTTCGCCCAGTCGTAGATGTACCAGCCGCGCCGCTCCCGGCGAGTGCTCGCCGGAGGCGGGGTGTCGTCCACCGTGGGGGTCACGGTCTCGGCCATCGGGGGTCCTTCGACGCTCAGGCGGCCCAGTGGCCGCGGCTGCGGTAGACGTCGCGCAGCACGCCGACGTGATCGGTCATGATGCCATCCACGCCGCGATCCAGTAACTCGTGCATCTGGGCTGGTTCGTCGATCGTCCAGACGTGCACCTGCAGGCCGATGCGGTGGCAGTAGTCGAGGAACCGGCGGTCCACCACCGGCACCCGCCCGTAGCGCGGCGGCACCTGCGCGGCGACCACCGACGGCGGCAGCCGCAGCGGACGCCCGTGCAGGGAGGCCAGCCGCAGCCGGGCGACGCCGCGCATGCCCAGGCTGGTGGCGACCCGTCCCTCGGTGAGCGCGCGCAGCCGGGTCAGCCGGGCGTCGCTGAACGAGGCGAGCAGCACGCGGTCGCCGGCGCCGGCCCGGATCACTGTCGCGACCGTCGGCTCGACGCCGCCGTCGGCCTTCACGTCGATGTTGAAGCGAACCTGCGGCCACGCCCCCAACACCTCGTCGAGCCGGGGTACGACGGCAGCGCCGCCGACCCGTACCGAGGCGAGGTCGGCCCAGCTCATCTCGGCGATGCGCCCCGGCTCGCCGGTGACCCGCAGCAGCGTTGGATCGTGGAAGATCACCGCCACGCCGTCCGAGGTGGCGTGCACGTCGGTCTCCACGTACCGGTAGCCGAGCCCGATGGCCCGGGCGAACGCCTCGGTGGTGTTCTCGTCGCCCTCGCCCGCGCCGCCGCGGTGGGCGAACGCCAGCGGCGCGGGCGCGTCGAGGTAGCCGAATCGGGTCAACACGCGACGCAGTATGACCGCCGTCGGTGGCGCGTGGGTGGCCTGCCGGCGAAGATCATGCGGGTGGCGCCGGTGCACCGCTGGGTTCGTGGCGCACCGGCCGTTCGTCGACCGACGGTTGCGCTTCCGGCGCCGGTTGGTGGCCCCGAGCGCAGTGGCGGCAGGCACCGCGCCGGCGCAGGTGGTAGGCGATCGTGGCGGCGCCAAGCGCCACCCCCCACACCGGCCAGAAGAGGCTCGGGACGTACAGGGCCCAGGTGCCCCGGGCTTCGTCTGTCCAGAGGAGCATCAGGCCAGCCGGGATGATGGCCACAGCGACGATCGACGCCGGGATGATGGCGAGGGCGGGCGGAACCCGTTTGCCGGCCTTGAACCGGATCCAGCGGGGGTAGACCTCTCCCCATCGGGCCACCAGACCCTGGGTCAGCACACCGCCCAGCGCCGACGCGACCGCGCAGCCCAGCCCGACCTCCAGCATCCCCGGCGTGTCCTGCATCATCCGCAGGAAGTCCCGGCTGATGCCGAGCGGGAAGCCGAGGTACCAGGCGATCCGGGTGACCTCGTAGGGCAGTGGCGCCAGGCAGGCGACAGCGACGGCCCACCTGCCCCAGCGCAGCAGTGTCTGCCGGGAGGGGCCGTGACGGCGGCCGCAGTGCGCGCAGGCGCCCCGGATCCGCCGCCGGTAGGCGAGGGTGGCGGCGGCCCAGAGCAGACCGCCGACGAACACGATGATCAGGTTGGTCCGGTGCCAGTACAGGATGTCACCGAGAGCGCCCTGGTCGCCCGGCACGCCGGTGAAGGCGAAGACCAGCAGCAGCGGCGCGAACGCCACCAGGACAATCAGGGTGTAGTCCGGGACGAGCAGGGTCAACCCGACCGCCATCGCCCATCCGAAGACCACCAGCGCCACCGACCGGCGACCGGGCCGGGCGCGCCGGGTCATCAACCACGCGACGACCGCACCGAGCAGCCCGAGCGCGGCGATGATCGGGGCGAGGACCTCAGTGCGGCTGCCTTCCAGGATCGACCCCGACGCGTGTGCCGGGTCGACCGGCGCGAACGGGAACCCGCCGCCACCGACCGTCCAGTACAGACCCAACCCGCCGTAGAGCAGCGAGAGGCCCGCGGCCGCGTAACCGGACCAGGTCGGCCAGTGCCCCCACCAGAGCCGCAGGGTGCTCATGACCCGGCCCGGTGTCCGGCACCGGTTCGGTTCTGCCCGGCGCTGTGCACCACGTATCCGCCGGCCAGAACCGGGTACCGGGGCTTCGACCGGCCGGCTGCGGTGGTCCTGTTCTCCGACCCTTGCGCCGAGGCCGCCGGGGGCCCCGCCGCGACCACCACGGCCGCCACTGCCCCCACCGCCGTTACCCGCGAACCAGAGATGAACATGTCACTCCCTTGAGCGATGGCCTGCTGACGTGTCCAGCATCGCCACCGATCGAAGTGACCTCATCCCTCCACCGAGGCAGCCACGCCCCCCGACCAGGGGACCGGCCGCCCTCACCGCGCGATCTTGCAGTTTCTGTCGCCGAAACACGCGGAAATGCCCTCTGCGCCGGACGGTAACTGCAAGATCGCGGGAGGGTCCGGGTCAGCTCGACCGGCGGTGAACCCGGGTGAGGTCGACGGGGCGGCCGGGGTCGACGTGGCGGGGCAGGTCCGGCTCGTCGGGGCGCAGCGGGGCGAGGGTGTCGGTGAGCGCGTCGATGATCCGGTCGGTGGCCCGGCGCGGCCCGCCGGGGTTGGCGCCCGCCGTCTCACCCAGGTCGACGGGCGTGCCGAAGTGCACCCGAATCACCGGTCGGCGCCACAGCGAGCGGGCGATGCCGCGCAGCATTCCGCGGGGCGCCTGGTAGGGCAGCACCTCGTGCGAGCCCCACTGGGCGACCGGGACGACCGGGGCGCCGCAGGTCAGGGCGAGTCGGGCCGCGCCGGTCTTGCCGCGTTCGGGCCACAGGCCGGGGTCCAGGCCGATGCGCCCCTCGGGGTAGATGAGGATCACCGAGCCGCGTGCGACGGCCGTGGCGGCGTCGTCGAGAGCCCGGTGTACGGCGCTGGTGCCCCGGTCGACCCGGATGTGCCCGGCGTGGCGCATGGCGGCGCCGAACACCGGGACGCGGAACAGTCCGGCGGTCGCCATGATCCGCGGGGCGACGCCACGGGTCTGGCAGGCGGCGGCCATGACCACCGGGTCGAACGGGCTGATGTGGTTGGCGGCAAGCACCAGCGGGCCGCGACGCAGGTGTGCCGGGACGTCGCCGGTGACCTCGAGGCGGGCGAGCAGGCCGACCAGCCCCCGGGCCAGCAGGAGGGCGGCGCGCCAGATCAGCGGCGGCTGCCAGGTGGAGGTGTTCATCAGCGCGCCATCGTCGCACGCGGCGGCGGGGCCGCGAGGGCGGGTCGGGTGATCAGGGTCATTGGTCCCGGGCCGTTTCGGGCCACCCGGCCCTGCTCTTTTCTCTACGACGAGCAGTAGTATTTACTACGTCTCGTAGTACGTATGGCTGGGGGTTTCAGGTGGACGCGTTGGACGTTGCCCGCTGGCAGTTCGGTGTCACCACCGTCTACCACTTTCTCTTCGTGCCGCTGACCATCGGCCTCTCCGTGCTGGTGGCCATCCTGCAGACGATGTGGCACCGCACCGGCAACGAGCGGTACCTCAAGCTCACCAAGTTCTACGGCAAGCTGTTCCTGATCAACTTTGCCATGGGTGTGGTCACCGGCATCGTGCAGGAGTTCCAGTTCGGCATGAACTGGAGCGACTACTCCCGCTTCGTCGGCGACATCTTCGGTGCACCGCTGGCCATCGAGGCGCTTGTCGCGTTCTTCCTCGAATCCACCTTCATCGGCCTGTGGATCTTCGGCTGGGACCGACTGCCCAAGCGGGCGCACCTGGCGAGCATCTGGGCCGCCGCGATCGGCACCAACCTGTCCGCGTACTTCATCCTCGCGGCGAACTCGTTCATGCAGAACCCGGTCGGCTACCGGATCAACCCTGACAGCGGACGCGCCGAGTTGACCGACTTCCCGGCGGTGCTGACCAACAAGGTCGCCCTGATCACCTTCCCGCACACCCTGGCCGGCTCGTTCCTGGTCGCCGGGTCGCTGATCGTCGCGGTCGGCCTGTGGCACGTTATCCGCAACCGCGACTCCGCCGACACCGGCGCGTACCGCTTCGCCACCAAGTTCGGCTCCTGGGTGGTCCTGGTCGCCTCCGCCGCAGTGCTGTTCACCGGCGACATCCAGGGCAAGATCATGACGGACGTGCAGCCGATGAAGATGGCCGCCGCCGAGGGCCTCTACACCACCGAGAGCCCCGCCTCGTTCTCCGTGCTGACCATCGGCAGCCTGGACGGCAGCCGCGAGGTGTTCGCCCTCAAGATCCCGTACCTGCTGTCGTACCTGGGCACCGGCGACCCGAACGGCACTGTGCACGGCATCAACGACCTGCAGGCCCAGTACGCCACCCAGTACGGCGCGGGCAGCTACACCCCGATCATCCCGGTCACCTACTGGAGCTTCCGCTTCATGATCGCCTTCGGGATGGCGGCCGGCGCGATCGCCCTGCTGGTGCTCTGGAGCCAGCGCAAGGGTCGCACCCCGAGCAGCAAGTGGCTGCTGCGCGCCGGGCTGGCCATGCCGGTGCTGCCGTTGCTGGCCAACTCCTTCGGCTGGATCTTCACCGAGATGGGTCGCCAGCCGTGGATCGTCTTCGGCGAGATGCTCACCCGCAACGGGGTGTCCCGCAGCGTGTCGCTGGCCGAGGTGCTCACCTCGTTCACCGCCTTCACGCTGGTCTACGCCACCCTCGCCGTGATCGAGGTCAAGCTGCTGCTGCGATACGCCAAGGCCGGCGTGCCGGACGTCAGCGAGCAACCCCCCACCGACGACACCGACGACGCCGAGCGCCCGCTCGCCTTCGCCTACTGATCACCGGAGCCTGCCGTGGACCTCACCACCATCTGGTTTCTCCTCATCGCCGTACTCTTCACCGGGTATTTCGTCCTGGAGGGCTTCGACTTCGGCGTCGGCATGCTGCTGCCCGTGCTCGGCCGCGACGACCGGGAACGCCGGGTCCTGATCAACACCATCGGCCCGGTCTGGGATGGCAACGAGGTCTGGCTGATCACCGCCGGTGGCGCGATGTTCGCCGCGTTCCCGGAGTGGTACGCCACCCTGTTCTCCGGCTTCTACCTTCCGCTGCTGCTGATCCTGTTGGCCCTGATCATCCGGGGGGTCGCCTTCGAATACCGGCACAAGCGCCCCGAGGCGTCCTGGAAGCGCCGCTGGGACACCGCCATCTTCGTCGGCTCGCTGCTGCCGGCGATCCTGTGGGGCGTCGCCTTCGCCAACATCCTGCGTGGCGTGCCACTGGACGCCGACCACGAGTACGTCGGCGGCCTGCTGGACCTGCTCAACCCGTACGCCCTGCTGGGTGGCGCGACCACCCTCGCGCTGTTCCTCACCCACGGCGCGGTGTTCCTCGCCCTGAAGACCACCGGTGACATCCGCGAGCGCGCGGGCGCCCTCGCGGTGCGCCTCGGTGTGGGCGCCGCCGTCCTCGCGGTCGGGTTCCTGACCTGGACGCTGAGCATCCGCTCCAGCGCGGCCGCCGTCGTGCTCGCCGTCGGCGCGGCCCTCGCCCTGCTCGGTGGGCTGGCCGCCGCCCGGGTACGCCGGGAGGGCTGGGCGTTCACCGGCACCGCTGTGGCGATCGGCCTGGCCGTGGCGACCCTGTTCGCCGCGCTGTTCCCGAACGTGCTGCCCTCCACCCTGGATGCCGCAGGCACGCTGACGGCCACCAACGCCGCCTCCACCCCGTACACCCTGAAGATCATGACCTGGGTGGCGGTGATCTTCACTCCGGTGGTGCTGGCCTACCAGGGGTGGACGTACTGGGTGTTCCGCAAGCGCATCGGCGTGGCCAACATCCCGCAGCACTGACCGGCGAGGAGGGGCCGCTGGCGACCGCGGCTCGGCCTCGCCCCCGCCAGAAAATCGGCGGTCAGCGGGGACCCGTGCCGCTAGGTTGTCCCGATGCCCGCCACTGTGCACGTACGTGAGCTCACCACCGACGACCTCGACGCCGCCTGGGAGTTGGGCCGATTAGCCTTCGGCGGCGGCAACCAGGAGCGTCCCGCCAGCACGAGCGTCGAGGTGCCCGGCATGACCCGCTACGGCGCGTTCGACGGCAGCGGTCGGCTCGTCGGCAAGGCCGTCGACCTGGACCACGACCAGTGGTGGTCCGGACGGGCGGTCCCGGCGGCCGACGTCGCCGGGGTGGCGGTCGCCCCCGAGGCCCGGGGCCGGGGCGTGGCCCGCGCCCTGCTCACCGCCCTGCTGGCCGGCGCCCACGAACGCGGCGCGGCGGTCAGCGCCCTGTACCCGACCGTCGCCGCCCCCTACCGCGCCTGCGGCTGGGAGGCCGCCGGGGTGCTGCGCACCGTCAACCTGGCCACCGCCGCGCTGCCCCGGCACCGGCCCGCCGCGCACCTGACCGTACGGGCCGGCACGCCCGCCGACCTGGCCGCCGTCGCCGACCTGTACGAGCGGGTCACCCGGCACCGCAACGGCATGCTGACGCGCCGGGGGAAGCTGTACGACTACTTCAACGCCAAGGGGGACCTGCCCGGCGACGGTGTCACCCTCGTCGAGACCGACGGCGACCTGGTCGGCTACGCCACCTGGCAGCGAGGCCGGGGCTACGGCGCCGACTCGGTGCTCACCGTCGACGAGGTCCTGGCCGTCACCGCCGACGCCGCCCGGGAACTCGTCGGCGTGCTGGGCAGTTGGGCCAGCGTCGCACCGACCCTGCGGCTATGCCCGCTCGACGGCGACGCCGTCAGCGCCCACCTGCCGCTGGAGGCGGCCCGCGACCACGAGCGGGACCTGTGGATGCACCGGCCGGTGGACGTGGCCCGGGCGGTGAGCGCCCGTGGCTGGCCCGTCCACGCCCGGGGCGCCGTCGACTTTCACCTCACCGACCCGCTCGCCGACTGGAACACCGGCGCCTGGCGGTTGGCTGTCGCCGACGGCGCCGCCGAGCTGACCCGGATCAGCGGCGAGCCGGACCTGCGGCTCGACGTGCGCGGTTTCGCGCTGCTGTACGCCGGGGCGGCGCACGCCCGCTCGGTCGCGCAGGCCGGCCTGCTGCGCCACGGCGCCGGTGTCGACCCGGCGGCCCTGGACCTGTTGGGCGTCGGAGGTCCGGCGCAGTTGCTCGACTACTTCTGACCGGCCCGTCCTCGCGCGGGCCGGCAGGACCGGGGTCGCGTCCCGGTCGGGCTCGTGCCCGTCAGGACGCGGCCAGCTCGGCGTTCGCGCGCTGGGTGACCAGGGTGAGCACCCGGGCGGCGGCGTCGGCCTCGTCGGCCGGGATGCCCGCGTACAGCCGGGCGGTGATGCCCGCGACGGCGTCGGCGACGCGGGCCTGCGTGACGTGACCGGTGTCGGTGAGCCGCAGCCGCGGCGCAGGGCCGTCGACCTGGGCGAGATCGGCGTCGACGAGGGCGTCGATCACCGCGCGCACGGCCGGTTCGTCGACCTTGAGGGTGCTGGTCATCCGGTGCACGAGCTGGGCGCGCTCGACGGGGCCGGCGGCGAGGGCGTTGAGGGCGACCACCTGGCCGAAGCTGAGGCCGAGCGGACCGGTGGCCCGTTCGAGCAGGGCCCGGGTGGCGTAGTGGGCCTGGCCGATGACCTGGCCGTTGAGGGTGGGGACGGTGGACATGATGCCTCCTTCAATGCGTTGGCCGAGCCAACGTTGGTCGAACCAACGTAACACCCGATCGTGGGTCGCGCCAACGATTCCTGGTAGGCTGCGACCCATGGATCACGCGGCCCCGCAGTCACCCGCCGGGCTCAGCACCACCCCGAGCTGGCTGCTCAACCAGACCGCCAGCCACGCCGCCCGCCTGCTCAGCGAAGGCTTCGCCACGCACGACCTACGCGGCTACCACTACCGGCTGCTCGCCACCCTGGCCGAGGACGGGCCGGCGAGCCAGGCCGACCTCGGCCGGCGCTGCGGCATCGACCGCAGCGACGTGGTGGCCGCCATCAACGACCTGGCCGGCCGGGGGCTCGTGGTGCGTGCCCCCGACCCGGCCGATCGCCGCCGCAACGTCATCAGCGTCACCGACGCCGGGGTCGACGAGGCGCGCCGGATGGGCGCGACCGTCGAGCGCGTCCAAGCCGACCTGCTCGCCCCGCTGTCCACCACCGAACGCGAGCAGCTGACCCGACTGCTCACCCGGCTGCTGCACCACCACAGCCGACACTGACCCGCCTCAGCGGGCCTCGCGCAGCTCCGCCAGCCGGGCCTCGATCTCGGCCAGCTCGGCGCGCAGCTTCTCGGCCTGCTGCTCCGCCTCGGCCCGTTCGGTGCCGAGGATCTGCTCCACCGCCTCCTGCACCCCCGGCACGTCGACAAGGGCCACCATCTTCAACGCCTCCGCCGGCTTCACCACGTACGGCTTCGCGAGGGCCTTGCTGCCCTGCTGCGCGGCGACGGTCCACTCACCGTCGGCGTACGCCAGGGTCACGGTGAGACCCGCGGGGCCCTTCGGCTTGACGGCCTTGACCGCCCGCCGCGCCGGCGGCTTCTCCGTCTGCTCCACCTTCGGCTCCTCCTGTCGCTGCGCGGGCACCCGCGGCGTGTCCAACACGAACTCCGGCGCGGGCACGGCGGGCGAAGCCTCCGGCTCGGGCTCCGGCTTCGGCTCCACCACCCGACGGCCCACGCCCTTGGGCGCCACGGCCAGGTCGGCGGGGGAGAACGGCAGCTCGTCGCGACCGAAGCGCACCACCACGAACTCGTCGGACACCTCCGGGTCGGTCAGCTCGATCACCTGACCGACCTGACCGGCGATCTGCCCGGCCGACGCGGTGAACACCACCCGTGGTTTACGCCCGGCCGCCAACGACTCCCGGATGCTCTGCACCTCGCTAGTGGACAAACCCTGGCCGGCATCCATCACAACCCTCTTCCGTACACCTGTTTGATTGCTGTCTTGATACCAGCCGGCTGCGACACCCGCCGCACGGGGCTCACACCCCGCTCAGCCGCCCAGCGCCCGCAGCGCCCGGTCCGCGTGGTCGTTCATGCTGACCTCGCTGTGGATCACCTCGATGACCCGCCGGTCGGTGCCGATCACGAACGTCATCCGCTTCATGCTCAACGGCCCCAACGGCACCCGCCGCTTGACCCCGAACTGCTGCGCCACCGCGCCGTCGGCGTCCGACAGCAGCGGATAGTCGAAGCCGTGCAGCTTCGAGAACTCGGCCTGCTTCGCCACCGGGTCCCGACTGATGCCCACCCGCGACGCGCCCAGTGCCGTGAACTCCGCCGCGAGGTCACGGAAGTGGCAGCTCTCCGCCGTGCACCCCCGGGTCATCGCCGCCGGGTAGAAGAACAGCACCACCGGCCCGCCCGCCAGGAACTCCGACAGCCGCCGCGGCGTGCCCGTCTCGTCCGGCAGCTCGAAATCCTGCACCACGTCGCCGACACCCACACCCGCCACCGCGCACCTCCGTCGTCTGATCGACCGCGCGGTGAGCGTAAGGGATCACGCCCAGAGCGCTCCCACCTCGTCGGCCTGGGCCCGCCCGGCCCGCGCCGCGCCCGCCCGCCGCGCCGGGTCCAGCACGTTGCGGCCGATCGCGGTACGCGCCGCCGCGTCCGGCGTCACCAGCACCACCCGCGACCCGGCCGCCCGCAACGCGTCCAGTTGCGCCGACAGCCGCGGCATCGGCCCGAACGCCGCCGACGTCGGCGCGAGCACCAGCACCCTGCGCGCGTCCGCCGCCAGGTCCGCGTTCACCGTCGAGCGCATCCCACCGTCGACGAAGCGGCGTGCGCCGATCTCACCGGCGGCCACACCCCGGGCACCGCGCAGCTCGCGCCGACGGCGTCCACCAGGGACACCCCGCTGTCGCGGTCGAACACCACGAACTCACCGGACGACGCGTCCACCGCCGTGATCAGCAGCCGCCGCCGCGGCCACTCCCGCTCCGGCAGCCGGGCCTCGATCACCGCCCGTCGCGACGCCTCCGACGGGGTACGCGCCGCCACCGCCATCGCCCCGATCCGCGCCCGTGAACGCGCCGCGTCCCGGGTCCGACCACCGGCCCAGATCAGCCGCACCAACGTCGCAAAGCCCAACCGGGCCGCCAGCTCGGTCGACGGCGACGCCAACTGCTCGGCGTAGAAACGCTCGACGGGCAACCCGGAGCACACCTGCGCGCCGACCACCGAACCCGCCGACGTGCCCACCACCAGGTCCGCCTCGGTGACCGGCACGCCCCGCTCGACCAACCCGGCCAGCAGCCCCAACTCCCAGGCCACCCCGGTCACCCCGCCACCGCCGAGCACCAATGCCCGCTGCATGTGACTCTCCTCTCGACGACCGATCCGCGCCGGTCACGGTAGCGTCGGCACGACCATCGCGCAGCCGTCAGACCACCCGGGAGGCACCGTGGCACCCGTCACCGTCATCACCGGCGGCAGCCGGGGCATCGGCGCGGCCACCGCCCGTCGGCTCGCCGTTGCCGGTCACCACGTCGCCCTGTGCTACCGCCGCGACGAGGCCGCCGCCACCGCCGTCCTGGCCGACCTGCGGGCCGTCGGCGCACAGGCCATCGCGGTACGCGCCGACACCACCGACCCCGAGCAGGTGCGCGCCCTGTTCGACGCGGCCGAGCAGTTGGGCCCGCTCACCGGCCTGGTCAACAATGCCGGCGTCACCAGCCTCATCGGGCCCTTCACCGAGCTGCGCGTCGAGGACCTGCGCCGGGTCGTCGACGTCAACCTCGTCGGCTACGTGCTCTGCGCCCAGCAGGCCGCCCGACGGCTCACCGACGGTGGGGCGATCGTCAACGTCTCGTCGGCGGCTGCGACCCTCGGCAGCCCGGGGGAGTACGTGCACTACGCCGCCGTGAAGGCCGCCACCGACACCCTCACCGTCGGCCTGGCCAAGGAACTCGCCCCGAAGGGCATCCGGGTCAACGCCGTGGCCCCCGGCATCGTGCGCACCGACATCCACGCCGACTCCGGGATGCCCGACCGCGCCGACTCCGCCGTCGGTCGCATCCCGCTGGGCCGCGCCGGCGAACCCGAGGAGATCGCCGCCGCCATCGCCTGGCTGCTCGGCCCGGACGCCTCGTACGCCACCGGGACCGTGCTGCGCGTCTCCGGCGGTCTCTGACCACGCGTACTCGCGGTCGGAGACCGCCGGATCCGGCTCAGTGGGTGAACAGCTTCGCCGCGGTGATGACGGTTTGCGCCACCCCGTAGCCGAGCAGCGCCGCCACCACCAACCAGGAGATCCACAACCGGGCCTGCTGCCCGGGTCGGCTGTCCTCACTCATCGCGTACCACTCCTCTGCGCCGTCGCTTCCTCGTTCCGCTCCCCGTTCTCATCCGCGTTCTGTTTCGCCGGTGGTTCGTGGTAGCGCTGCGGCACCGGCCGCACCAGCAGGTTCGCCACGAAGCCCACAGCCAGCACCCCCACCATCGTGAACAGCGCTGGACGGTACGCCGCGGCCGTCAGCGAGCCCGGCTCACCCTGCGCGTCGAGGAACCCGTTGACGATCAGTGGACCGGCGATCCCCGCCGCCGACCAGGCGGTCAGCAGCCGACCGTGGATCGCACCGACCTGGAAGGTGCCGAACAGGTCCCGCAGGTACGCCGGCACTGTCGCGAACCCACCGCCGTAGAACGACAGGATCACGCAGGCCAACAGCACGAACAGAGCCGTCGAGGTCTGCCCGACGAGCGCCAGCAGCGCGTACAGCACCATGCCGACGCCCAGGTACACCAGGTAGATCGGTTTGCGGCCGATGACGTCCGAGGTGGACGACCACACGAACCGGCCGGCCATGTTGAACAGCGACAGCAGACCCACGAACCCGCCGGCCGCCGCGACGGTCACCGCCGAGGTGCCGTTGTCGCGGAAGAAGTCCTGGATCATCGGGCTGGCCTGTTCCAGGATGCCGATGCCCGCTGTCACGTTGCAGAACAGCACCACCCACAGCAGCCAGAACGAGCGGGTCTTCACCGCGTTCGCCGCCGACACGTTCGCCGTGGTGACCAGGGGTTTCGCCGCCACGCTGGCCGGGTCGAAGCCGACCGGGCGCCAGTCCTGCGCCGGCACCCGCACGTTCGCCACCCCGAACATCATGATCACGAAGTAGCCCAGGCCGAGCGTCACGAACAGCCACACCAGTGCGCTGCCCGACGCGGTCGACCCCGCGTTGGCCGGGTCGTAGCCGGCGTCGTAGAACGACAACAGCTGCCGCGACAGGGGAGAGGCGACCATGGCCCCACCACCGAACCCCATGATCGCCAACCCGGTGGCCAGGCCCGGCCGGTCCGGGAACCACTTGATCAGGGTGGAGACGGGGGAGATGTAGCCGATGCCCAGCCCGATGCCGCCGAGCAGCCCGTAGCCCAGATACAGCAGCCACAGCTGCTTCGTGGCGATGCCCAGCGAACCCACCAGGAAACCGGCCGCCCAGAAGCAGGCCGAGACGAACATGGCCTTCCGCGGCCCGTTCGCCTCCACCCAGGTCCCGGCGACCGCTGCGGACAATCCGAGCATCACGATCGCGATGCTGAAGATCACCCCGATCGCCGTCTGGCTGGTGTCGAAGTGGGCGATCAGCGAGTTCTTGTAGACGCTGGTCGCGTAGACCTGACCGATGCAGAGGTGGATGGCCAACGCCGCCGGGGGAATGAGCCACCGGCTGTAGCCGGGCGGCGCGACGGTGTGCCGACGATCGAGTGCGGAAAGCATGCGTTGCTTCCTCTCCGACGAGGACGAGAAACGTCGCACCCACCGTGCCCACACCACTCGTAAGCGGCAAACCTCACCGTCGCCGGACGGTCGCTCCGCTGAGCTGAGCGGTCACTCAGCGCCCCGCGCGGCGCGCCCCGGGTCACGGGGCCCGGGGGCGCGCCGCGCGCCCCGGGTCGCGTGATCGACTCGGCTTCCGGAAAGTCGGGGTGTCGCGCAGGGCAGGACACCGCGAGATCCCGGGAAACCGAGTCGATCACGATGCCGCTGGAGGCCGACAGTGCCGGCCTCCAGCGCGCCCCCTCAGGCCGCGACGGCCGCCTCGGCGACCCGCTCGGCGTCGGGGCGCAGTTGCGGGGTGGCCAGTGAGATGACCAGGTTGGCGATCGCGAAGACGGCGGCGATCAACAGCCCGCGGTGGAACCCGTCGACCAGCGCCTGCTGCTGGCCGGCACCGCGGCTGAGCGCGTCGCTGACGTGGGTGACCGACAGCGTGGTGACGACGGCCAACCCCAGGGCGCCGCCGACCTGGTACACGGCGGTGACCACACCGGACGCGGCGCCGGCCTCATGGTGTTCGACGTCGGAGATCGCGGAGATCTGGGCGGGTACGCCCAGCGTGGTGATGCCCAGACCGAACAGCAGCAGACCCGGCAACAACTCGCCGACGTAGGAGCCGGAGGCGCTCGCCCCGCTGAGCAGCAGCAGGCCGATCACGCTGAGCAGCGCGCCGATGATCTGCAGGGTGCGGGTGCCGAGTCGGTGCACCAGTTGGGTGGCGAGGGCGGCGCCGGCGATGGCAGTCGCGCCCATCGGCAGGAACTGCAGGCCGGCGGTCAGCGGCGAGGCACCGCGTACCTGCTGAAGGTAGATCGCGGTGAGGAAGAACATCGACAGGAACGCGGCGCCGTTGAGCGCCAACGCCCCGCTGGAGACACTCAGCGCCCGAAAGCGGAACAGCCGCAGCGGCACCAGCGGCGCGGCCGAGCGCGCCTCGACACCGACGAACACAGCCAGCAGCGCGACCCCGCCGATGAGCGTGGCGAGCACCTGCGCCGAGCCCCAGCCGGCGGACTCGGCCCGGACCACGCCGAACACGACGGCGAGTAGACCGGTGGTGCCGAGGACCGCGCCGAGCGCGTCGAAGGTGCGGGGGCCGGGCTGGGAGTGCCGCACGGCCGCCACGAAGGTCGGCACGATCGCCACGAGCGCGATGACGATGGGTACGTTGACGAAGAAGACCCACCGCCAGCTCAGCGCGTCGACGAGCAGGCCGCCGGCCACCACGCCGAGTGTGCCGCCGAGCCCGGCGAGGGCACCCCAGATGCCCATGGCGATGTTGCGTTCCCGTCCGTGCGCGAACGTGACGGTGAGGGTGGCCAACGCCGCGGGGGAGAGCAACGCTCCGCCCAGGCCCTGCACGGCGCGCGCGGCGATCAGCAGGCCGGGCGAAGTCGCGAGTCCGGCGAGCAGGGACATCGCCCCGAACAGCACCAGGCCGACGATGAAGATCCGGCGGGCGCCGAGCAGGTCGGCGGCGCGACCGCCGAGCAGCAGGAAACCACCGAAGAGCAGGGTGTACGCGCTGATCACCCATTGCAGGTCGTCAGCGGTGAAGCTCAGGTCGGTCTGAATGTTGGGCAGAGCCACGTTCACGATCGTCACATCGAGGATGACGATGAACTGCGCCAGCGACAGCACCGCCAGCGTTGCCCAGGGACTACGTCGCATGCCTACCTCATCGGAGAAAAGACGTCAGCACGGCGCGGTATACGCCGTACATCTACAACGTAGACCGACGTGTGTACGTAGTACACTGGCCTTGTGGCCAGTATGAGCAAGGACACCCCGCAGCGTCTCGACCCCACCGCGATCGTCGCGAGCGCGCTGCGCATCGCCGACGCCGAGGGCCTGTCCGCGATCACCATCCGCCGACTGGCCCAGGAACACGGCGTCACCCCGATGGCGCTCTATCGGCACTTCCGGGACAAGAGCGACCTGCTCGACGCGCTCGCCGCACGCCTGCTCGCCGACATCTGCCTACCCGAGCCCACCGCCGCACCCTGGGACGAGCAGATCCGCGCCATCCTGGCCGCCTGCCTCGCCGCGCTACGCCCACACCCCACCGTCGCCGGGCTCGTCCCCACCCGCATCCTGCTGTCCGAGCCGGGCCTGATCCTGGTGGAGCGCATGCTCGCCCTGCTCGACGGGGCGGGCTACCCCCCGGAGCAGGCCACCGAGATCGGCAGCCAGGCCCTCTGCTCCCTGGTGACCCTCGTCGCCACCGAACCCGGTGCCACGGAGAGCACCGACCCGGACACCCGCGACGACGCCATCCGCGCCAAGCGGGCGGCACTGCAGGCGTTGGCACCGCGGCGTTTTCCGCACGTCCTCGCCGCCGCCGACGCGCTCACGCTCTGCGGCGACCGGGACGGCTACTACGACCTGGGCATCGAGTTCGCCGTCGCCGGCATCCGCGGCATCCGCCCGGCGACCCGTACCACCGGATGACCCCACCGCCCACGAGCGGTGCGGTCCGCCGCTACCGCAGGTCCGGGAGGTGCCACCCGCCGGCCAGCGCGTCGGCGTCCGCCGGACCCCAACTGCCCTTCTCGTACGACTGCACCGCCTCCGGCAGATCCAGGATCGGCTCGACGATGCGCCACTCCTGCTCGATCGTCTCGGCACGCGCGAAGCGCAGGTGCTGCCCGTCCATTGCGTCGTCGAGCAGCCGCTCGTATGCCTCCTGCCGGCGGCCGAAAGCCGAACCGAAGTCGACGGACAAATCCACCGGGCGGCTCGCCACCTCGGCGCCCGGGCTCTTCGCCTGGATCGACATGGTGATGCCGTCACCGCGCCCGAGGCGGAACCGCAGCAGGTTCGCGGCCCTCGCCGTACCCCGCTCGGCCGGGATCAGCGAACGCTGCGGCTGCTTGAACTCGACCACGACCTCCGTGGCCGTCCCCGGCAGCGACTTGCCGGTGCGCAGGTAGAAGGGCACACCCGCCCAGCGGGGGGAGTCGACAGTCAACCGGGTCGCCACGAACGTCTCGGTGTTCGAGGCCGCCGCCACGCCCGGCTCGTCGAGGTAGCCGGCGTACTGCCCCCGGACGGTGGACTCCGGCGACAGCGGCGCGATCTGCCGCAGCACCGCGGCCTCCGCCTCCCGGAACGCGCCGGTGTCCTCGCTGGCGGGCGCCTCCATCGCGATGAGCGCGACGACCTGGAGGATGTGGTTCTGCAGCACGTCCCGGGTCGCGCCCACAGTGTCGTAGAACCCGGCCCGGCCCTGGGTGCCGAAACCCTCGGCGAGGGTCACCTGGATGTTGTCGATGTGCTCGTTGTTCCACAGCGGCTCGAACAGCCGGTTGGCGAACCGGAAGGCGTAGAGGCCCTCGACGGCTTCCTTGCCGAGGTAGTGGTCGATGCGGAAAATCCGCTCCGGCGCGAAGGCCGCGCCGAGCGTGCGGTCCAGCTCGCGGGAGGACGCCAGGTCACGCCCGAACGGCTTCTCCACGATCACCCGACCCCGGTCGGCCAGACCCACAGCCGCCAGGCCTTCGACGACGGAGCCGAACACGGCCGGAGGGATCGCCAGGTAGAAGACCGGCCGCTCGGCGTCGCGCAGCCGCTCAGCCAGCCGCTGGTACGTCGTCGGGTCCGCGTAGTTGCCGGAGATCATGGAAAGGTTGTCCGCCAGCCGATCGAAGATCTCGTCGTCGATCTCGTCATCGGCCTCGGTGACCGACTTGCGGGCCATGGTGACCAGCTGCTGATCATCCCAGGGGGAGCGGGCCACGCCGATCACCGGAACGTCGAGGCGGTCGCGCCGGGTCAACTCGTACAGCGCCGGAAACAGCTTCTTCGAGACGAGATCTCCCGTGACGCCGAACAGCACTACCGCGTCTGAGCGCATGTGCATGGCACTTCCATTCGATCATGTGCTTCTGATCTTCCGAACGGACAACGGCGCGACCCGCTGCGGGAATTCCCCCGCGCGCGGCACACGTGAGGTCGGCGACAACGCTGTCTCGACAAGCCCCTACCTTAAGGAAGGTTTACAGTACAGGCGGGGCACCGGTAGCCTGCGATTCTAATCGACGAAGGTCGATCATGACGAGGCCTGGAGGTACCGTGCGTCACCACCCCACCACGCGGCTGCTGGCCATAGCCGCGCTCGCACTACCCCTCATCCTGCCCGCCACGCCCGCCCCCGCGGCGGCGGCCCCCGCACCAGCCCGACAGCTCACCGACGTCATCCCCGCACCTGTCGACACCCGCCCCGACGCGCAGAACGCGTTCCGGATCAGCCCCCTGACCGTGATCCGCACCACCCCCGGCTCGAGCGCCGCCCGGCGCATCGGCCACCAACTCGCCACGACACTGCGCCCCGCCACCGGCCACCCCCTACCCGTCCTGCCCGTCCGCTCCACCCCGCTACCCGAGATCGCCCTGCTCATCGGGGACGCCGGCGACCGCATCGGCCAGCAGGGCTACCAACTCGACGTCACCCGCCGCGGCGTGACCATCCGCGCCAACACCCCCGCCGGACTGTTCGCCGGCACCCAGACCCTGCGCCAACTGCTCCCCGCCGAGATCGAAGCACCCGACCGGCAGCGGACCACGTGGACAGTCCCCGGCGGACGAATCGTCGACTACCCACGCTTCGCCTACCGGGGCGCGATGCTCGACCTCGCAAGGCACTTCCACACCGTCGACGACATCACCGCCTACGTGGACCTGCTCAGCCAATACAAAATCAACTACCTGCACCTGCACCTCACCGACGACCAGGGCTGGCGCATCCAGATCGACTCCTGGCCCCGCCTCACCACCGTCGGCGGCGGACCCGGCACCGGAGTCGACGGCGTCGGCCCCGGATACCTCACCAAAGCCGACTACCAGGCCGTCGTCGCCTACGCCGCCGCCCGACACATCACGATCATCCCCGAGATCGACATGCCCGGGCACACCAACGCCGCCCAGTCGACATACCCCGAACTCAACTGCGACGGCGTCGCACCACCCCCGCGCACCGACATGGCGGTCGGCTACAGCTCCCTCTGCATCAACGACGAACTCACCTACCGCTTCGTCGAGGACGTCATCCGCGAACTCGCCGCCATCACACCCGGGCCGTTCCTGCACATCGGCGGCGACGAAGCCCACGCCACCACCGACGAGGACTACCGCACCTTCATGAACCGCGTCCTGCCCCTGGTCGCCAAGTACGGCAAACGCGCCTCCGGCTGGAACGAGATCACCCAGGCCGACCCGTCCACCGACGTCGTCGCCCAGTTCTGGGGCACCGGCACCACAAACGCCAGCCTCGCCGCAGCCGCCGCCCGCGGCAACAAAATCATCATGTCGCCGGCCAACAAGACCTACCTGGACATGAAGTACGACGCCAACACCCGCCTCGGCCTACGCTGGGCCGGCCTGATCGAGGTGTCCGACGCCTACGGCTGGGACCCGGCCACCAGGGTCACCGGCGTCGGCGAGAACGCCATCCTCGGCGTCGAGGCCCCGCTGTGGTCCGAGACGCTGCGCACCCTCGACGACATCGAATACATGGCCTTCCCCCGCCTACCCGCGATCGCCGAACTCGGCTGGTCCACCTCCACCAGCCACGACTGGGAATCGTTCCGGACCCGGCTGGGGGAGCAGGCACCCCGCTGGCGACTGCAACAGGTCAACTTCTACCCGTCCCCGCAGGTGCCCTGGACCTGAGCCCCACCGCGCCGCTGTCCGTGGGCACCGGCCAACCCGGCCGGTGCCCACGCCGATCAGCGACCGCAGGCGGTGTCCAACGCCTTCAGCAACGGGTCGACATCCGGCGCCTCGATCTCGGTGGCCTTCGGACCGGCCAGGTGCTTCTCCACGCCCGCAGCCAAGGTCTCCAACGCGGTACGCACCTGCGGATCGGCAGCGGTCGGCGCCGTCGTCCGGGCATCCTGCAACAGCGCGGTGAAGTGACCACGGACCTTCGCGCCCGCCTCCTTGGCGCTGACCGGCTTGTCGATGGCGGCGATCGCATCGTCCGCCATCGCGACGTAGTGCTTCTTCACAAAATCGAGACTGGCGTCGCAGACCTGCCTGCTGTTCGCCGCCACGTCGACGGTCGGGCTGGGCGCGGCCGACGTCGACGCGGCAGCAGGCTGGGCGTTCTCCTTCTCCGCGGGCTGGCAGCCTGCGGAGAAGCCGGCGACCGCCACCAGGGTCAGGACAGCACGAACAGGCTTACCGATCATGGTGTTCCCCCGTGATGATCAATGGCCTCGACGTCGAGAGAGACGCCTCACCGGCCAGGACGCACCACTGTAGAGGGCGCACACTGCCACCGCACACCAGGTTTCCACCGCCCTACACCCGTCATCCGCGCGACACGGGACACGCCACCGTACGGACAACCGTCGCGGCGGCCCCCACCAGGACCCGCAGCCCGGTGGGACCCCGACGGGCAGAGGCGGTGATGGTCGCCGGTACCCCGAGGCCGTCACCCATGTCGACGGTCAACTCCGTGAAGCCGTCACCCACCAGGCGAGCGGCCAGGCAAGCGGTGCTGTTCACATTGGCGATGTCCTCAGCAACCCCGATCGACGGAGCGAACATCCGGGCCACCACACCACCAGAGGACGTCGGCGCTGAATAGACGTAGCAACCCAGCAACCCCAACTGGTCGCACGCCGCACGGAGCCGGTCCAGGTGAGGGCCCAGGGTCACGACAGCGCCAGGCGTGGCGACCGGCACCAGCACCCGCGCCCGCCCCAACGACGCCACACACGCCCCGGACAGCAGATCGCCCGGAGCGACACCCAGAGCATCGACGGCGAGACCACTCTCCACCGACGTCGCGTCCCGCACCTCCACCCGACCCGGGTCGAACACCGCACGAATCTGATCACCGTCGCGGACCGCGCGACCGACGAACGTGCGCCCCGACACGCGCAACCGGAACTCGTGCTCGCCACCGCGACGACCCCCCGCGAGGTACGCCACCGCCGCCACCGTCCCGTGCCCACACGCGGGCAGTTCCCCCTCGGCGGTGAAAAACCGCAGGTCCACCGGCTCATCACCCACAACAGGCCCCACGAACACGGCATGAGAAGTGCCCATCCGAACCGGCACCCGGCTGCGCTCGGCGTCGCTCAACACGTCCTGCGCCTCCGCCGTGGGGGAGAGGGACTCGTCGACGACAGACGTCGGACTGCCCCCACGCCCGCCCCGAAGGCAGGCGCTGACGATGGTGACCACCACCGAGTCATCGGAAGCGGGCACCGCCGAACTGTCATCACACCACGCCACCACACTCACTAGCATTCCGGCCATGAACCTGGCGGTCGATCAGTCAGCGAAAACCGGGCCGCCCGTGGTGTGCCTACCGATGTTCGCAATGACCCGCGCCGCCATGGCCGCCGCGTTCAGCCCAGCCCTCGCGGGAGCGGGCCTGCGCGAGGTCTACCTGGACCTGCCCGGGCACGGAGACAGCCCCGCACACTGCCCGCCCACCTCCCAGGCGGTGCTGGACACCGTCTGCGCCTGGCTCGACCAGCACCACGACGCGCCAGTCCTGCTCGCCGGAGCGTCCTACGGCGCGTACCTGGCGGCCGGCATCGCACGCCAACGACCCGACCTCGTCCGCGGTCTGCTCCTCGTCTGCCCGGGGGTCACCATCGCCCGCCACAGCCGGGACCTACCCGACGACCCACCGCTCGAAGCGCCAACGGGCTGGCTCGACGCCGCCCCGGCCGCCCTGCACGCGCACCTCGACGCCGCCCTGGGCCACCGCACCCCAGCCGTCGTCGCGACGGTGCTCGCGGCACTGAACTCCGGCGGCCCCGGCGACCCGACATTCCAACAGCAACTGCAGAGCGGCCCCGACTACGCGCTACCCGACGAGACCGCCGACGTCGTCTTCGACGGCCCGGTCAGCGTGATCACCGGCCGACAGGACCGAATCATCGGATACGCCGACCAGTTCCGCGCCATGCGCCACTATCCCCGCGGCACCTACACGGTGATCGACGCGGCCGGACACTACCTGCCATACGAACAACCCACCCTGCTGCGATCGCTCACCCAGGACTGGCTGCGCCGCACGATCTCACCAAACTGACGATGCGCCGACAGGGGAGCGAATCGTCAGTTGTCAATCCGACAGCCCGGCCCGAACTGGGGCCACGCAGCGAGCAGCGCCACCGATGGCCCACTCGTGTCGACGGTCCGCCGCCCTTACCAGATGCCGATCGCGTTCCAGCGGCTCGCACCAGGGGCAGTCGCCGCTGTAGGGATGGCCAACGGTTCTGCTGAAGCGTTCTGGTGGTAATGCCGCCAGGTGCGTTCGGCGGCGTCGCCGCGTACGTGCGCCTCGGCGCTCGCCACGTGGGTCAGGCACATCCCGTGAATGCCTCACGCACCCTCGTCGACCGAGTGCGGCAAGTGGCGGTGTCACCCCCTTCTCGGCGACTTCCGAGCTACCGAAGCACATTCGATAATGCACATTATGTAAAGTAGGACGTTCTGGCGGTCCCCTCGTCGTCGGCCGGCCGGGGTCAGTCCCGCGTCAGACCGGGCGGACACGCGTCCCCGTCCGGCCCGACGAGGCGCGCGTTGACCAGCGGGTTGCGCGCCAGCGCCGCGAGCACGGCGGCGCTGGCGCCGATGTCGGTCCAGGTGTCGTCCCACAGGGCCGAGACGAGCCAGGAGCGATCCGCCGGAAAGAACAGGTCGGGCAGCGCCCCGTCGCCGCGCATGTGGCCGGTCCGCCAGCTGAGGGCCTGTTCCGGCCCGGCCTCGACCAGCACGTAGGGCCAGTCCCAGTAGAGGAACACCCTCGGGGCGCGCGGGAAGACGACGTCGTGGGCGCCGGTGTCGAGGAAGCCCAGCCACCAGGGTTGCTCGGGCGTGCACGCCGCCAGTTCGTCGATCACCGCGTGTTCGTGGGCGTCGAGACCGACCCCGTCGGGCGGGTGGAAGGTGCCGTACGCCTCGAACACCGGCGGAATCGCGGTGATGACCGAGAAGCCCTGCGTGGTGCGCCCGGCGAGCCAGGCGACGTCGCTGGCCGTGCCGATCCGCCAGCGCCGCCCGTCCTTGTCGACCTGGACGGGGCCGGTCCGGGTTGTGGTGTCACTGGAGTCGTGGGGTGCGACGACGGCGGTGGGCGTCGCCCATGGGGACCACCCGGGCCGGTCGGTCGCCCGCCACCGGTGCCCCTCGGGACAGACCCAGGCCATGGGATCGTCCGGATCTCGGTACACGGTGGGTGTGCCGGGTTGACCGCACTCGGGGCAGCTGGCACCGGGCGACGTCATGTCGCGCACGATACGTGTTCCTCGATCAGGGCCACCCGTGTCCGCACCGGTCCGGCTGGCACGTCGACCAGCTGGTGCCCGTGCTGCTCGTACACCTTCCGGTGCAGGCGGGCGAAGGCCAGCGCGTCGGCGTAGCTGATCTGGCGGGCTGCGGTGTGCCGGATGAAACTCAGCGGGCTGATCAGGAACACCAGGCGTAGGTAGGTGCGCTCGCGCATGATGCGGTCCACCTCGGCGGTCAGCGCCGGGCCGATGGGTCTGCCCAGGTGGCGGGCCAGCGCCAGGGTGCAGAGCGGCGACCGGTCGTAGAACTGGACCGGCTGACGCGGGTCGGCTCCGACCTGCCGGTGGTGTTGCAGCGCGGCGACGGCGTCGACGAAGTCGGTGTCGTGCCACGGCTCTGCGTACCCCTGTGCCTGCCTCTCGGCGATGAGGTCGGTGGCGGCCTCTCGGACGGTGCCGTGTCCCCTGTGGTGCAGCGCCTCGATCATGGTTGTCTTGCCGGCGCCCGGTGCTCCCGTGAGGACGTACCGGCGGGGTTCTGGCATCTCCTCCCCCTCTCTCGGTCCCCTTCCGGGAAACCCGAAAATGCTGCATAATATCCCTTATGCATGACAAACAGGACGAATCGCTCACCGTGCTGATCGAGGAGTTCCTGACCGCACGGGCCACCCGCAAGCCCTCCCCGCACACTCTCGCCGCGTACCGCAGAGATCTGCACGCGGTCGCGGCCCTGGTCGCGGAGGCCTCTCCCCTCCCCCTGGACGCGTTGTCGATCACCGACCTCTCCCCCCGGGTGATGCGGGCGGCGTTCGCCCGGTTCGCCGCTCCCCGGGCGCCCGCGTCGGTGCACCGGGCGTGGTCCACCTGGAACAGTTTCTTCACGTTCCTGGTCGCTGACGGGTTCGTGGCGGGTAACCCGATGCCGGCGGTCGGACGGCCTCGGGCGCTACTCCCCCAACCGAAGCCGCTGCGTGGCGCGGACACCCCCGAGGTGCTGCTCGCGTCCGCCGCGCGCGACGACGGTCGGCAACGCGACCCGTGGCCGGAGCGGGACGTGGCGGTGTTGGCGGTGGCGCTCTGCGCCGGGCTGCGCCTGTCGGAGCTGTTGGCGTTGCGCGTCGACTCGCTCGGCGGTCGGCCCGGTGAGCGGCGGATCGCGGTGGCGGGCAAGGGCGGGCGGCCTCGGGTGGTGCCGATCGAGGCGGACCTGGACCGAGTGCTGCTGGACTACCTGGACAGTCGGGCGCGGCGCTTCGGTTCGCGGTCGGTACGCCCCGACACGGCGTTCCTGGTGGATCGCCGTGGTGAGCCGTTGCGCCGTGGTGGCCTGCAGTATCTCGTCGAGTCGTGTTACCGGCGCGCGGGCATCGGTGACCGGGTGCCGCGTGGTGCGCGGTTGCACGCGCTGCGGCACACCTTCGCGACCCGGTTGGCGGAGGACGGTGCGAGCGCGGCGGAGATCATGCGGTTGTTGGGGCACGCGTCGTTGGCGTCGTCGCAGACGTACATCGAGGTGACCGCCGGGCAGCAGCGCGACGCGGTCCGCGCGAACCGGACCAACCGTGCGTTGGCGGGTCTGGTCCCGCCCGGGTGAGGGTGGTCAGTGTGCCCGGTGGTCGGTGCCGTCGGCGGTGACGGGCAGTGGGCCGAGGACCGCGTCGATGATGTGGATGCGGGCGTTGGTGGCCTGGTAGTCGGCGCAGACAGTGTCGGCGCGGTCGCCGAGGCGGGCGGTGGGCCCGGTGCGGGTGACGGTGACGGTGACGCCGTCGAGGGTGGTGGCGGTGCCGGCGTTGACCAGGTCGGCGATCGGGTGGGTTCCGCTGATGAGGTGGGCTTTCAGCAGGGTGCGGAGCTGGTCGGTGTGGCGGGTCATGAGGTCGTCCCAGTTGTCCTCGGAGAACGTGGCGGCGAAGGCGTCGTCGGAGGGTGCCAGGGCGGTGACGCCGGTGCCGGTGGGCAAGTCGGTGAGGACGCCGCTGGTGCGCAGTGCCGCTTCGAAGGTGGTGAGGGTGGGGATCCAGCGCAGTGCCTGGTCGACGGGTTGACCGGCGAGGAAGCTCGGGTTGCCCGGCTCGGCGCCGGTGGGCAGTGCGGCGCAGAGCGGCCCGGTGACCTGGGGTACGGCGGTCGCTGCCACGGCATCCGTGCGAGGAGCTGCGGGGCTGCCGGTGCAGGCGGCGAGCAGCAGGGTCGGCAGGAGCAGGCCGAGCGCCCGTCGGACGCGCCGAGCGCCTTTCGGGCCGGGGAGCCGTCGGGGGTGTCGCGGTGGGGTGGCGGGGTGCGACACGGTGGCCTCCACGGGGTTGGTGGGGCGTGCCGGCGGCGGGGGCGGTGGTCCCGCGCCGCCGGCACGACGGTTGGCTAGTGGTCGGTCACAGTGCGGCGCACTGCGAGGTGCGGGGGCCGTGGACGGTGTTGGCGATGCCGAGGTTCTCCGGGGTGGGGCTGTTGCCGGTGCAGTGGAGAGGGCCGCGGATGGTGGTGCCGGCCAGCACGGGTGCGTCGGTGCCGGTGGTGTTGCCGGACAGGTCGGCGGGGCCGGCGATGGTGGCGTCGATGATGGAGATCGTGTCGGTGGTGTTGGCGATGCGGACCGGGCCGTTGATGGCGCTGTCGGCGAGGAGGATGCCGGCGGCGCCGGTGGCGGTGAGTGGGCCGCTGATGGTCGTTGCGGTGGTGACGAGCGCCGCGCCGGCCCGGACGGTGACCGGACCGTTGATGGTGGCGTCGTCGGCGCAGGTGAAGCCGGTGACGACCAGGGGTCCGTTGCGGCGGCCGGTCACTGTGGGGTGGACGCGTTCGCCGTCGGTCAGCTTCTCCACGCCCTTGGGGTCGAGGAGCAGCGGGATGAGGCCGCGTTCCGGCTGGTTGAGGGGGACGTAGTGGTCGTCGCCGATCGTGATGACCTTCCAGCCGTGGGCGGCGATGCGCTGGGCGACGGTGGTGCCGACGCCACCGGGTCCGTCGGTGCGGACGCCGTTGTACTGCGCGTCGGTGAGTTTGTAGGCGCAGGGCGGGTTGTCGAGGATCAGGTCGGCGGGGGGCGCGTCGAGTGGTGGTGGGCTGTCGCCGGGGTGCGGTGCCGGGTGGGCGGGGATGGGGCGGGAGCCGCGGAAGACCAGCCGGCCGGTGTTGGCGGCCTGGGATTCGATGGCCTCGGTGCGGGCCTTGAGGATGTCGGCGCGGTCGGCGCGGTGGTAGTCGAGGAACTGGTGGAACGTCCACAGGGCCGAGTAGGTCTTGCGGCGTCGGTTGTTGGCGGTGTTGCCCTCGTCGGGGCGGGTCTGGCCGCCGGAGCTGCGCAGTTCCAGCAGGGAGTTGGTGACGTTCTTGAGTCCGAGGGTGTTGCGCAGGATGGTTTCCTCGCTGAGGCCGACGTTGCCGCCGCCTTCGCAGCCGTAGGGGCAGGCCCACCAGCCGGCTTCGGCGCCCTTGGTGTACATGTGGCCTTCGATCATGTCCTGGGACTGGTCGAAGATGGGTTGGGCGACGTTCTGGTGCCGTGGGGGCAGCATCGGCAGGTCGCCGGCGCGGGAGTTGCCGAACTCGTGGCCGTCGTAGCCGGCGACGGGTCGGTAGTCGCGGACCATCCTGATGTACGCGGCGGTCTCGGGTTGGCGGATCAGGGAGTAGTCGCGGTTGAGGTCCTGGCCGGTGGAGTTGCCGCGGGTGTTGTTGGCGCGGCCGTCTCCGTTGATGGTGGGGACGATCAGGACGGTGGTGTGGCTGAGCAGGTCGGTGATGCGGCTGTCGGTGCTGAAGGCGAGTTGGCGGGCCATGATGAGGCAGGCTTCGCGGTCGCCGGGTTCGTTGCCGTGCACGTTGCAGTTGATGGCCACGGGTGCGGTGGCGGCGACGGCTGCGGGGGTGGCCGGTGGGGTGGGGTGGCCGATGACGAGCATGTTGATGGGTCGGTTCTGCACGGTGCGGCCGAGTTCGACGACGCGGACGCGGTCGCTGAGGGCGTCGATGGCGGCGGTGTAGGCGTACTCGTCGGTGTCGCTGGTGTACTGCGCGGCGTGGGTGGTTTCCCACTGGGTGCGCAGGCTTTCGCCGGGGGTGTCGGGGTTGCCCCAGGAGGCGGTGGTGGTGGCGGTGATCGGCTCGGAGTAGGGCTGTTCGGTGGTGCCGGTGCGGGCGCGTACGCGCCATTGGAAGGTGTCGCCGGGGTGGTAGCCGGCGTCGGCGAAGGTGGGTGCCTGTTGGTTGATCTGGCGGTTGGGTCGCCAGACGCCGACGATGGTGGGTGCGCCGGTGGGGGTGTTGTCGGCGTCGACGGGGGTGCGTTCGATCTGGTAGTCGGTGGCGCCGTCGACGGGTTGCCACGCGAGGGTGGTGTATCCGTCGGCCTGGTGGGCGGTGAGGGCGGTGACCTGGTCGGGTGGTGCGGCGTTGGCGGGGCTGGGTGCTGCGGTGGTGAGGGTGACGGCGATGATGGTTGACACGGCGATGAGGGTGGGTCGCTGGCGTCTCATGTGGCCTCCGACGAGTTGATCGTGGCGCGTATCGACCAGCATGATCGTCGGAGTTCGTCGATGCAATGATCTTGAGGGAATCTTGCGACTTGGTGGTCCGCTCCCCCGCCGGCCCTTGATCGACCCGGTCGTCCAAAAAGGCGGGGTGTCCGGCTTTGAGCGCGGCGTCAGGCCGAGTCGGCCTTGAAGGCGACGACAGCCCGAGCCGGCGCGGCGTCAGGCCGAACGGTCGGCGCGGTGCGGTGCGGCGTCGCGGTCAGCCGGCGTGGCGCAGGGCCCAGTCGAGGGCGACGTCGGCGATGCGTTGCCAGCCCTGCTGCGCGGGCAGCAGGTGCGCGTACCCCTCGAAGAGCTCGACCTCGGTGATGGTGTCGCCCTGGTAGAGCGCGGCGTTCGCGCGCTGCACCCTGGGCGGCATGATGTGGTCCTCCGAGCCGGAGATGAACAGCAGCGGCGCGCGCTGGTCGTTGTGGTAGTCGACGGCGATGTCCTGGGGGCCGGGCAGCAGGTTGGCCAGGACGCTGTCCCAGAGGATGCCGCCGGCGGCGGGGATGGCGTAGCGCTCGTACAGGGCGCGGGCCTCCTGCTCGTCGAAGGTGTTGGTGAACGCGTAGTTCCACTGCTCGAAGGTGAACCCGACGGCGCGGTGCCGGTTGGCGGGGTTGCGCAGCACCGGGAAGGTGGAGCGCAGCTGCGAGAACGGGATGTTCCGGACGCCTTCGGTGGGCGCCGAGTTGAGCACGACGGCACTGGCGCCGTACCCCCGGTCGAGCAGCACCTGGGTGAACGCCCCGCCGGCGGAGTGGCCCATGAGGATCGGCGGCTTGGGCAGCGCGGCGACCACCGACGACAGGTGCGCGATGACCTGCGGCGCGGTCAGCGTCTCCAGTGGGCCGGGGTCGGCGTTGATCGCCTCGACCTCGCCTTCCAACCCGGGGTAGGTGGGGGTGAGCACCTCAAAGCCCTTGTCCTGGTAGTGGGTGACCCAGTTTTCCCAGCTGCGGGGGGTCACCCAGAACCCGTGGATGAGGACGATCGTGTCCGGTGCGTCGCTCATGGTCAGCTCCCTAGGTGTCGGGTGCGGTCGTCAGCCAAGGTCTACCAGCAGGGGGCGGTGGTCGGAGATGGTGGACGCTGGCGCGGTGACGGCGCGTACCGGTGGGAGGGCGGTGAGGGCGTGCCGGTCGGCGAGGATGTGGTCGAGTTGCACGCGGGGCTGCCCGGAGGGGTAGGTGGGGCGTCGGCCCAGGGGGCGCCAGCCGGAGATGAGCCGGGCCGCGCCGGCGGGCAGGTTGAGGTCGCCGAGCAGGACGCGGGGGCCGGGTAGCGCGCGCAGGGCGCGGACGGTCTGACGGAGTTGGCGGGCGTTCCAGCCGGGCACGAAGGACAGGTGGGTCGCGGCGACGGTGAGGGGGCCGTGCGGGGTGTCCAGGACGGCGGCGAGGACCACGCGGGGCTCGTCGTGCAGCAGGATGAGACCGCCGCGGGGGCCGGGCACGTAGACCGGTGAGCGCACGGGCGCCGGTTTGAGCCGGGTGACCTGCCAGCTGCGTACGGGGTGGCGGCTGATCAGCCCGATGCCGTAGCAGGGTTCGCCGTGGCCGTCGTCGTCGTGGCGCAGTGGGCGGAACTGTTCGCCGGGGGTGCCGACGACTGCGGCGGCGAAGCGGTGGTGGGGTGCGTCGAGGGCGCGGGCGGCGATGGCGGTGAGGTCGAGGTTGCCGCTGCGGCGTTGGTCGCGGTCGACCTCCTGCAGGGCGAGCACGTCGGCGTCGAGGGCGCCGATGGCGGCGGCGAGCCGGTCGGAGTCGACGAGCCCGTCGGTGAGGGACCGTCCGTGCAGCAGGTTGAAGGTGGCCAGGCGCACTCCTGCACCTTACGTGCCCGTGGCATGGTTGCCGGGTGGTGAAGGTGTTGCTGTGCTCGGTGCTGGTGTTCTTGGCGGTCGGCGCGTTGGGGGTGTGGTTGCGGCGTACGCGGGGTCGGTGACCGGGTGAGGCTGGCCACTCGGGTGCCCGGTGGGGCGCGTCGGGTGGGGAGAATTGCCGCCCGTGGACGCCGTGACGCTGAGTACCCTGCTGGCCGCCGCCGCGATGGCCGGGTGGGTCGATGCCGTGGTCGGTGGTGGCGGGTTGTTGCTGCTGCCGGCGTTGCTGGTGGCCGCACCGGGGTTGCCGGTGGCCACCGCGCTGGGCACGAACAAGTTGGCCGCGATCTTCGGTACGGCCACGGCGGCGGCGACGTACGCCCGCCGAACGAAAGTCGACTGGCGGGTGGCGGGCCCGGCTGCGGGGTTCGCGGTGCTCAGCGCGGGGGTGGGCGCGGCGCTGGCCGGGTCGGTGCCGGCGTCGGCGTACCGGCCGGTTGTGCTGGTGGTGCTGGTGGCGGTGGCGGTGTTCGTGCTGCTGCGTCCCCGGATGGGGGTGGTGGCGGTGCCGGCGAAGCGCACCCCGGTGCGGGTGGGCGTGGTGGTCGCGGTGGCCGGTGTGGGCATCGCCCTGTACGACGGGTTGATCGGCCCGGGCACGGGCACGTTCCTGGTGTTGGCGTTCACCGCGGTGGTGGGCGCGGACTTCGTGCACGGCTCGGCGATGGCGAAGGTCGTCAACGCGGGGACGAACCTGGGTGCGCTTGTGGTGTTCGGGGTGACCGGGCACGTGTGGTGGTTGCTGGGCGCGGGCATGGCGGTGTGCAACATCGCCGGCGCGGTGCTGGGGGCGCGGATGGCGTTGCGCCGCGGGTCGGGGTTCGTGCGGGTGGTGTTGCTGGTGGTGGTGGTGGCGTTGGTCGCGAAGCTCGGCCATGACCAGTGGGTGGCCCGCTGATGGCGGTGCGGGCCGAGCACGATCGTGCGGTGCTGGCGCGGTTGTTGGGGCGTGACCCAATGTTGCACGCGTACCAGTTGGGCGACCTGGACGACTTCTTCTGGCCGTACACGTCGTGGTTTCGCCGGGGTGAGCAGGTCGCGTTGCTGTACCACGGCACGGACCTGCCGACGTTGCTGGCGTTCGCCGCGCCGGCGGACCGCGGGTCGCTCGCGGTGTTGCTGGCGGAGCTGGCGCCGGTGCTGCCGGCCCGGCTGTACGCGCACCTGTCCCCCGGTCTGACAGGTGCCCTGTCCGGGGCGTTCCGGTTTTCTGCCGGTGGCCGGCATCACCGGATGGCGTTGACCGATCCGGCGCGGCTGGGCACGGTGGCCCCGGTGGGGGTGGTGCTCGGCGCGGCGGACCTGCCGCAGGTGCGGGAGTTGTACGCGCTGGCGTACCCCGGCAACTGGTTCGACGAGCGGATGCTGCAGACCGGGCAGTACCTGGGGGCCCGCGACGGGGATGCGTTGGTGGCGGTGGCCGGGGTGCACGTGTTCTCGCCGGCGTACGGGGTGGCGGCCCTGGGCAACGTCACGACGCATCCGCTCTGGCGGGGGCGGGGGCTCGGCGCGTCGGTGGTGGCGGCGTTGTGCGCCCGGCTGCGGGAGACCGTCGAGCACGTCACGCTCAACGTGAAGGCGGACAACGCGGCCGCGGTGCGCCTGTACGAGCGGGTGGGTTTCACCCGGGTCGCCGATTACGACGAGTGGACGTTGACGGCGCTAGCCGCGGCGGCTGGGTGAGTCGAAGCGCCCGGCGCGGATCTCGCGGAGGGCCCGGCGGCGGGTGTCGCCGCGCAGGGTGTCGACGTAGAGCTTCCCGCCCAGGTGGTCGGTCTCGTGTTGCAGGGCGCGGGCCAGGAACCCGCTGCCGGCGATGGTCAACGGCTCGCCGTGCTGGTCGACGCCGTGGGCGGTGGCGTGCAGGGCCCGCACGGTCGGGAAGTACAGCCCGGGGATGGACAGGCATCCCTCCTCGTCGTCCTGGAGCTCGTCGGACAGCTCCAGGGTGGGGTTGATGAGGTGGCCGCGGTGCCCGTCGGCGTCGTAGACGAACACCTGGGCGCTGACGCCGATCTGCGGTGCGGCCACGCCGGCACGGCCGGGGGCGCCGAGCAGGGTGTCCATCAGGTCGGTGACGAGGGCGCGCAGCTCGGCGTCGAAGGTGGTGACCGGTTCGCATCCGGTGCGTAGGACAGGGTCGCCGATGATCCGGATGGGCCGCATGGTCATGGGGGTCAGCGTATCGCCGTGCGCTGCTGCGGTCAGCGCCCGGCCAGGGTGGCGCGGACCGGGGCGGTCTTCCCGGCGGCCTCGGCGACCTCGGCGTGTGCGTCGCTGTCCCAGGTGATGCCACCGCCGGCCCAGGTGTGCAGCCGTTGACCGTCGGCGGCGGCGGTGCGGATGGTCAGGCCGAGGTCGACGTGGCCCGGGGCGACCCAGCCCAGCGCGCCCATGCTGGCGCCCCGGCCGACCGGTTCGAGGGCGTTGATCTGGGCCAGGGCGGCGAGTTTCGGAGCGCCGGTGACGGAGCCGCCGGGGCAGGTGGCGCGCAGCAGGTCGGCGAGGCCGAGGCCGTCGGCGGCGGCGGCGCGGACCGTCGACTCGGCCTGCCACAGGTCGCACCAGCGGCGGACGGCGAACAGGTCGTCGACAACGACGGTGCCGGTGCGGGCGATGCGGGCGAGGTCGTTGCGTTCCAGGTCGACGATCATGATGTGTTCGGCGCGTTCCTTCGCGCTGGTGAGCAGTTCGGCGCGGCCGGCGGCGGTGGCCGGGCGGGTGCCCTTGATCGGTCGGGTGATCACCTGCCCGTCGGTGACCTCGACGAGGGTTTCCGGTGAGGCGCAGCCGATGGCCCACCCGTCGCCGGTGAGGACGCCGCCGTAGCGGGCGCCGGGGAGCGCGCCGAGGCGACTCAGGGCGGGCAGCGGGTCGCCGGTGTAGGGGGCGGCGGCGTGGCCGACGAGGTTGCTCTGGTAGACGTCGCCGCGGCCGATCGCGGCGCGGACCGCGTCGACGGCGGCGGCGTGCTGACCGGGGGTCCAGCTCTCGACCCAGTCGCCGAGCCACCACGGCGGCGGTGGCCCGGGCCGGGCGGCCCGGGTGGGGCCGTGTTCGTAGACGACGACGGCGAGGTCGGGCAGGGCCGGCGCGGGTTCGGGTGCCCCGGTGGGCGCGCCGGCCAGCAGCGCCCCGGCGGCGGCGGACAGGTACAGCGCCGCGCCGCAGACCCCGGTGCCGTGCTGTGCGGTGGCGGGTCGGGTCAGGTCGTGCAGGGGCAGGCCGTGCGCGGCGAGGAACTCCTCGGCGAGGGCCGCGGGGTCACCGCCGTCGCCGCGAGACCAGTGCAGGCGGGCGCGTTCGGTCAGCGCGCCCCGGCACGCGGCCGGCGCGGCGGGTACACCGGCAGACGCGGCCGGGCCGCGGCCGGCGGCGTCTGCAACTGGGCTGCGGGCCTCTGCGCACACGAGTGGGAGCGTGTCCACGCCGTACGGTCCAACCTTCCTCATCCGTTCAGTGGATTTAGCGGGCACCAGGCGGGCACCTGCTCGATGCTGGACACTTTCGCTTGGTACTGTGCGTCACTGGTCATGTGAACCATGACACAGTGCCCCCACAGTCCGGAGAACCCGATGTGCCAGCACCAACCGACCTGCCCCTCCGCTGAAGCCACCGATCGGGAAGCCGCGCGGGTCCTCGCCTGCTTCCGTGAGCAGGGCTGGAGCCTGCTCTGCAACGGTGTCATCGTCTTCGAGGACACCGGCGAGCTGCTTCCCGACGGCAGCAGCATCGCACCGCACCGCGGCCCCGCCCGCCACGCCCTCGTGGCCTGACCGACCACTCAGCGTCACCGAATAGCCGCCGTCGACCCAGGCTAGTCCCCCGGTAAGGGACGTCCCCGCCCAGGTCGCAGCGGCTGCCGGGGCAGGCCGTACACCGCCCGCCCCGGCGCCCGCCGTCAGCCGTCCAACGCCGGCGGCGTTGTCAGTCCTCGAACGCCTCCGGCGACGGGCACGAGCAGACCAGGTTCCGGTCGCCGTACGCGCCGTCGATGCGCCGCACCGGCGGCCAGTACTTCCCGGCCCGGTCCACCCCGGCCGGGTACGCGCCCACCGACCGCGGGTACGCGTGCGACCACTCGTCACCGCTGACCATCGCCGCGGTGTGCGGCGCGTTCGCGAGGGGGTTATCCCCCGCCGGCCACGCCCCGGAACCCACCTGCTCGATCTCCGCACGGATCGCGATCATCGCGTCGCAGAACCGGTCCAGCTCGGCCAGATCCTCGCTCTCGGTCGGCTCCACCATCAGCGTCCCCGCCACCGGGAACGACATCGTGGGCGCGTGGAAGCCGTAGTCGATCAGCCGCTTCGCCACGTCGTCGACGCTCACCCCGGTCGCCTTCGTCAACGGCCGCAGGTCGAGGATGCACTCGTGCGCCACCAGGCCCTTGTTGCCGGCGTACAGCACCGGGAAGTGCCCGCGCAGCCGCGCCGCCACGTAGTTCGCGGCGAGGACCGCGACGCCGGTCGCCCGGGTCAGGCCCTCGGCGCCCATCATCCGCAGGTACGCCCACGGGATCGGCAGGATCCCCGCCGACCCGTACTTCGCCGCCGAGATCGCCGGCGTGCTGTCGGCGTGCGCGCCCAGCGGGTCACCGGGCAGGAACGGCGCCAGGTGCGCGCGGACCGCCACCGGGCCCACCCCGGGGCCCCCGCCGCCGTGCGGGATGCAGAACGTCTTGTGCAGGTTCAGGTGCGACACGTCCGCGCCGAACTTGCCCGGCTTGGCGAACCCGACCAGGGCGTTGAGGTTCGCCCCGTCGACGTACACCTGCCCGCCGGCGTCGTGGACCTTCGCGCACAGCGACGCGATGCCCGTCTCGTACACGCCGTGCGTCGACGGGTACGTCACCATGATCGCGGCGAGCGCGTCCCGGTGCTTGTCGATCTTCGCGTCCAGGTCGACGAGGTCGACGTTGCCGTCGTCGTCGCAGGCCACCACCACGACCCGCATGCCGGCCATCACCGCCGACGCCGCGTTCGTGCCGTGCGCCGACGACGGGATCAGGCACACGTCGCGGTGCGTCTCACCCCGCGACGCATGGTACGAGCGGATCGCCAGCAACCCGGCCAACTCGCCCTGCGACCCGGCGTTGGGCTGCACGCTCACCGCGTCGTAGCCGGTCACCTCGGCCAGCCACGACTCCAGCTGACCGATCATCTCCCGGTACCCGGCGGTCTGCGCGTCCGGCGCGAACGGATGGATGTTCGCGAACTCCGCCCAGCTGACCGGCTCCATCTCGGTGGTCGCGTTCAGCTTCATCGTGCACGACCCGAGGGGGATCATGCCCCGGTCCAGGGCGTAGTCGAAGTCCGACAGCCGCCGCAGGTAGCGCAACATCGCCGTCTCCGAGTGGTGGCTGCGGAACACCGGGTGGGTGAGGAAGTCACTGCCGCGGGTCAGGTCGACCGGCAGCGCGGCGTCCACGGCGCCGTCGAACGCGGGCACCCCGAACGCCGCCCACACCTCCCGCAGATGCGCGTCGGTGGTCGTCTCGTCGCAGGACATCCCCACCCGGTCCGCGTCGACCAGCCGCAGGTTCACCCCCCGCTGCACGGCGGCCTCGACGACAGACGCCGCCGCGCCCGGCACTGTCACGGTGACGGTGTCGAAGAACGCAACGTCCGCGACGTCCACCCCACCGGCGCGCAACCCGGCCGCGAGCCGCGCCGCCATCGCATGGGTACGCGTCGCGATGTCCCGCAGCCCGTCCGGGCCGTGGTAGACGGCGTACATGCCCGCCATCACCGCGAGCAGCACCTGCGCGGTGCAGATGTTGCTCGTCGCCTTCTCCCGCCGAATGTGCTGCTCACGGGTCTGCAACGCCAACCGGTAGGCCGGGTTGCCGTCCGCGTCGCGCGACACGCCGACCAGCCGCCCGGGCAGCATCCGCTCCAGGCCGGAACGCACCGCCAGGTAACCGGCGTGCGGCCCACCGAAGCCCATCGGTACGCCGAAACGTTGGGTGGTGCCGGCGGCGATGTCCGCGCCGATCTCCCCTGGCGCCCGCAGCAGCGTCAACGCCAGCAGGTCCGCCGCGACGGTCACCAGGGCGCCGACGGCGTGCGCCGCCTCGACCAGCGCCGCGTCGTCCCGCACCGCACCGGACGCACCCGGATACTGCAGGTGCAGGCCGAAGAACTCCGCCGGCAACTCGTCACGCTGCACGTCGAGGACCCGCACGTCGATGCCGAGCGGCTCGGCCCGGCTGGTGATCACCGCGATGGTCTGCGGCAACGCGTCGGCGTCGACGACGTACACGCCGCTCTTGCTCTTGGAGGCCCGCCGCGCGAGGGTCATCGCCTCCGCGGCGGCGGTGCCCTCGTCGAGCATGGAGGCGTTCGCGGTGGTCAGGCCGGTCAGGTCGGTGACCATGGTCTGGAAGTTCAGCAGCGCCTCCAGGCGGCCCTGGCTGATCTCCGGCTGGTACGGGGTGTACGCCGTGTACCAGGCCGGGTCTTCGAGGACGTTGCGGCGGATCACCGCCGGGGTGTGCGTGCCGTGGTACCCCAGGCCGATCATGGAGACGGCGACGGTGTTACGGGCCGCGAGGGCCCGCAGCTCGGCGATCGTCTCGGCTTCGGTGGCCGGGTCGGGCAGGTCGAGGGTGCCGTGCCAGCGGATCACCTCGGGGATCGCGGCGTCCATCAGCTCGTCGATCGAGTCGTGCCCGACGACCTTCAACATCCGACGCTCATCGTCGGGGCCGGGACCGATGTGACGGGTGGCGAACTGCTCTACGGTCATCAGGGGCACTCCCGGGGCGAGGTCGACGTGTCGGCCTCCCCCTCTGTCGCACCCACAGGGGCACTCCACAGTGCCTGCCCACGAGGTCCTTTTGCCTGAGAGGTTCCGGGGAGGATTTGCCCCTTCGGCGCCGCCCTGCGTGCTCTCGGGCGGTCTCTCCCACGTGGGTGTTACCGGCGTGCTCAACGCTACCAGCGCTGGTGTTTCCGGCGGATGTCCTACCCCCGCCGTCGGTTGGGGCCCGCCGTCACACCCCCAGCGGCGCCCCGGCGCCCACCCGCGCGGCCAGCTGCGGAAGCACCGCACCCAACGGGGCGTCGACGCACACGGTGGCGTGGCCGTCACCCCGGGTCGCCCCCTGGTTGACAATCGCGACCGGGATGCCCCGTTTCGCGGCCCGAATCACGAAACGGCGCCCCGACATCACCGTCAACGACGACCCGAGCACCAGCAACGACCGGGCCTGCTCCACGGCCGCGAAACACCGCGACACCCGCTGCGGCGGCACCGTCTCACAGAAGAACACCACGTCGGGTTTCAGCATCCCGGTGCCGCAGATCCCGCAGTCCACCGGCCGGAACGCCGCCACCTGCTCATCGGGGAGATCAACATCACCGTCCGGGTTGATCGCGGCGACGCGGGCCACGAAGTCCGGGTTGGCCTCGCGCAGCCGCCGGTGAAGCTCCTCCCGGGAGGTCAGGTTGCCGCAGTCCAGGCAGGTCACCTCGTCCAGGCGACCGTGCAACTCGATCACCGCCGGGCTGCCGGCCGCACCGTGCAGACCGTCGACGTTCTGGGTGATCACCGTGTCGACCAGACCGGCGTGTTGCAGCGCGGCCACCGCCAGATGCCCGGCGTTGGGCGCCGCGCCCGCGATCAACCGCCACCCCAGGTGGCTACGCGCCCAGTAGCGCCGCCGGGCCAGGGGATCCCGGGTGAACGCCTGGAAGGTCATCGGCGTGTGCCGTCGCGCCACCCCGCTAGGCCCTCGGTAGTCCGGAATTCCCGACTCGGTGGACAGACCGGCGCCGCTGAGCACCACCACCCCACCACCGGCCACCAGCGAGGTCAACGCGTCGAAGCTCTCCATCACCTCTCCATGCTGCCTCAACCAGTCCGCCGACGCCGAGCCCCGCGTCCAGCGGGCGACCCCACCCGACACGGGGCTCGGCGTCGGCGACCCAAGACAACCCTCTACGCCGCCGCGACGTCGGCGACGACGCACGCGATGTTGTCCGGCGCCCCCTCGGCCCGCGCCAGATCGATCAACGCCCGCACCGTGTCCTCAGGGCCGTCCGTCGCGGTCAACGCCGACCGCAGGTCGGCCCGGTCGACGACCGCGGACAACCCGTCAGAGCACAGCAGGTACCGGTCACCGGGCAGCGCGGTACGCAACGCCAGATCAGCCTCGACCTGCCGACCGCCGCCGAGGGCACGCACCAGCACCGCCCGCTGAGGATGCGCCACGGCCTGGTCCCGGTCGAGCCGGCCCTGATCGACCTGGGCCTGCACCCAGGTGTGATCGTGGGTGAGCAGCGACAGTTCACCGCCGCGCAGCAGGTAGGCGCGAGTGTCACCGACGTGCACCAGCGCCAACCGGGCACCACTGAACAGCAACGCGGTCAGCGTGGTGACCGGCTGGTCGGCGTCGCTGGCCAACCCGTGCACGGCACGGTCGGCGTCACTCACCGCGCCGGCCAGCATCGTCAGCAGGTCGGCGGCCGGCACGTCGGTGAGTTCCAACGGCCGCAGGGCGTCGACGGCGGCCGCGCTGGCGGCAGCGCCGCCGGGCCCCCGCATCCCGTCGGCCACGGCGAGCAACCGCTCGCTGGCGTACGCGGTGTCCTCGTTGCTGTCGCGCGCCAACCCGGTGTCACAACCGGCCGCGCAGCGGACGGCAACTGTGGAATTCGGGTCAGACATGGTGGCGCCCCCTTCAGACAGGTGGTCCACGAGGAGGGTGGCGAGCCGGGCGCGCGCCGCGGTGTCCGCACTGACCTGCCGCCAGTACGCGCTGATCGCCTCCGCCGCCGCGACCGGTTGCAGGCCACACACCACCCGGATCGTCGCCAGCGGCATACCGAGCCGACGCAACTGGGCGACCAGCCGGGCCACCGGCAGCTGAGCCGGGTCGTAGAGCCGGTAACCGGACTCCGGATCGACAGCGGCCGGCACCAGCAGCCCACCCTGGTCGTACAGGCGCAACGCCTTCGGCGTCAGCCTCGCCGCCCGGGCGAACGCCCCGATGGTCATCAGACCCACGTCGGCATCCTCCTCGTGCCGGTCACCGCGACCGGCACCCACCAGGCTCAGGGTTACCCGAAGGTCAAGGTCAAGCCGGCGCCGCCGGTAGGTTGGGCGCATGCGCGTCGTCATCGCCGGAGGCCACGGCAAGATCGCCCTGCTGCTGCAACGTCACCTCGTCGAGCGCGGCGACACCGCCGTCGGCCTCATCCGCAACCCCGAGCAGACCGCGACGCTACGCGCCGCCGGCGCCACAGCCGTCGTCTGCGACCTGGAACACACCGAGGTCGCGCAGCTGGCCGACCACCTGCACGACGCCGACGCGGTGATCTTCGCCGCGGGCGCCGGCCCCGGCAGCGGCGCCGCCCGCAAGGACAGCGTCGACCGGGCCGCCGCCGCGTTGCTCGCCGACGCCGCCACCCGCGCCGGCGTGCGACGCTACCTGCTCGTCTCCTCCATGGGCGTGGACAACCCGCCCGCCCCCGGCGGCGACGACGTGTGGGCGGCGTACCTGCGCGCCAAACGCGCCGCCGAGGACGACCTGCGCGGCCGGGACCTGGCCTGGACGGTGCTGCGACCCGGCCGACTCACCGACGACCCACCCACCGGGCGGGTCACCCTCACCCCGCACGCCGGTCAGGGCGCGATCAGCCGCACCGACGTCGCCCACGTCCTCGCCGCCCTGCTCGACGAACCGCGCACCGCCGGCGCGACAGTGGAACTCGTCGACGGGCCCACCCCGATCGCCGACGCCGTCCGCGCCGCCGCCACCTGACCGACCCGTCGCCGGGGGCGCGCTTCCACCTCGAACGACGGTTCAGCTGGCGACCCGCCCGACAGGCGGTGTGGCGTCAGCCCTCCGGGCGGTGCGCGGCGACCAGCACCGGCCCGCCGGGGACGGTCGGAAAACGGCGGACATCACCCAACCCGGCCCCCGCCAGCACCTCCGCCATCCGGTCCGCGTCGAACGCGTTGCCGCCGTTGCGCACGGCGTTCCACCTGTCGACGGCCGCCCGCAACGGATCCCCGGCCGGCGGGTTGGTGCCCGCCACCAGCCAACCACCGGGCCGCAGCGCCTGCACCAACCGGGGCAGCGCGAGCGCCAACGTCTGCTGGGGAAGAAACGGCGCCGGCAGCCAGACCAGGTCGTACCCGCCCGGCTCCGTCACGTCCGCGACGTCCTGACGGCGCAGACTGATCCGATCCGCCACATCGCGCGCCTCGGCCAACTCCCCACCAGCCAGGTCCAACGCCCGTTGCAACACGTCGATGCCCACCACCGACGCCCGGGGCAACGCGCGAGCCAACGCGACGGCCAACGCCGCCACACCGGTGCCCACGTCCAGCACCCTGGCATCCGCCGAGTCCAGGCGCTGCGCCAGCCCCGCCAACTCGGGTACCACCCGGGTCGCCAACGCCCGACCGGTCGCCGCCGACGCCCGCCCCTGATGCAACAACACCGAGTCGTCCACCTGCGCCCAGCCGGCCCCGCCCGACCCGGAAGGCTCCTGCGCCGCCGCGGCGACCGCCTGCCGCAGCGAACTCAACCGCGCCTGCACGGCGCTGCGCCCGGTCGGCCCGTCGGCAGCCACCAGCGACGGGTGCGCGACAGGCGTCGCGCCGTCCCAGGAGAGCAGACCAGCGGCCTCCAGCACCGCGCTGCGGTGCGGCGACGCCGCGAGGACATCGGCGAGTGGGGCCGACAGGGCATCACTCATGGTGCCGACCGCGGCCGCCAGCGCCCACGTCGACGCCTCCAACGCGGCCAACGGGTCCGGTGACCCACCGGGCGGGGACGGTGAAACCGACACGACGGCGCCTCTCGCAGGGGCGGGCCCACAGGTCAGCCCGCCTGACCCCTCCGACTATGCCACCCGCCCCACCCCGCCCCGCGCCGAGTGGGGTCCGGGCACGTCCGCCGACCCCACTCCGCGACGCTTCAGCGGTGCTGGTGCCGCGGCAACGCCGACTGCCCCAGCACACCACCCACGAACGGCGCTCCCGGCGTCTCCGCCGCGATCCGATCCATCGTGCGTGCCAACTGCTCACTGCCGTCATCGAGATGCCGCGCCGCCGCCTGCATGTGCGACACCATCATCTCCCCGAAGATCCGCAACGCCTCCCGGGTCGCCACCGTGTCGTCGAAGCTCGGCCCCGCCGCGCTGCGGTACTCCGCCACCGCCCGCTCCGCCTCCTGCTTCGCCTCCGCCTCGGCCGCCTGCAGGTAACTCTCGTACTGCACTCGGGCGTACTCGGCGACCCGACGCGCGTAGTCATGCGCCTGCGCGATGATCTGCTCGGCCTCCCGCTGCGCCGCCGACAGCAGATTCACCTCCCGCGCCGCCGGAGCCTTCGCCGCCGCCCCCGTACTCGGAATCACCCCGTGCCGGTGCAACTCCACCCGGTCGGTCAGCCGCTCGTTCTCCGCCCGCAACGTCGCGATCTGCGTCGCCAACAGGTCCAACTCATCAGCGACCTGTACCCGGAACCGGTCCACGTCAGCGTTGTCGTAACCACGCCTGGCGAACGACGCCGCGCCGAACTCCCACCGCCGGACCCGATCGGCGGTCATCCGCACCTGCACACCGCCGGAAACCTGTACCCCGTCATACCGACTGATCGGCGTCGCGCTCACCTGTGCAGACCTCCGTTCGCGACTGCGGCGCCCGCAAGCTCACCCCTCGCGCTCACCTGACCCGCCCTTCGTTCGTGACTGCGGGGCTCGCAAGCTCACTCCTCGCGATCACCTGTGCCCACCTCCCGAAGCGTCACCCGCAGCCGGCTGCGGCACGGCCGTCCGCCACGCCGGGCCGTACCACTGCGCACCCAGACCCTCGTGGTGCACCTGACCCGCGTGGTAACCCGCCTGCACCAACGTCCGCACCGCGTGCGACACCATCTCGTCCGACCCACACACGAACACGTGCCGGGAACGCCAGTCACCGTCGGCCAACGCCCGGTCCACCGCCTGCACGAACTCACCCGGCCGGTGCACGTCGGCACCCACCACGTACGTCACCGTCAACCACGGATACGACGACGCCAACTTGTCGATCGCGTCGCTGTCGTAGAACTCGCTACGGGAACGCGCCCCCACGTAGAGGTCCACCCGCCGGCGGGAACCCTCCGCGGCCACCTGCTCCACCAACGCCTTCATGGGCGCCCAGCCGGTGCCCGCGACCAACAGCAACAGGTCACTGGAACCGGCCGACCACAACCCGAGCCGGTCCCCCACAGGCGCCGCCAGGTGGATCCGATCGCCCACCGCCGTCCCGTACACCAGTCGCGACGACACCGCGCCACCCGGCGCGGCCCGCACATGCAACTCCAGCGTGCCGTCCGCCCGCGGCGCGTTCGCCGGCGAGTAGTACCGCCACGACCGCACCGACGGGTGCGACACCCCGATCGACTGACCCGGGGTGAACGGCAACAGGTACTGCGGACGCACCGTCAACACCGCCACGTCGAACGCCCGCCGCTCGTGCGCCACGATCTCCGCCACCCACCACGGCGGATTGACCGCCTCAGCGGCCTGCGCGGCCTCGGTCATCACCTGGGCGACCAACCCGTACGCGGCCGTCCAGTCCGCAGCCAACTCGTCGGTCCACTGCTCGGCGAGGAAATGCTGCAACGTCGCCACCAGCGCCTCACCGACCGCCGGGTAGTGCTCCGCGCGGACCGCGAACTTGCGGTGGTCCGCACCGAGATCCTGCAGGAAACCCACCAGCCGATCCACCTGGTCCACATTGGACACGATGTGACCCAACGCGGTCACGAGGCGGTCCCGCTGACCGGCCATGTTCGTGGGGAACATCTGCCGCGTCTCGGGATGAGCGAGGAACAACGTCGAATAGAAGTAGAGCGGCACCTGGTCACCGTGACCGGCGACCACCGACCAGCTCTGCTTGAGGCGAGCCGCGTCCACGCTCAGGCGCCTGACCTGTTCCCGGCAGCCACCACCTGGTCCTGCACCTGCCCCAGCACTGTCTGCACGTGAGCGAGGGTGTCCGCAGGCACCCCCAACTCGGAAAGCGTCACCGTCAGGTGCTCGCCCACCTTCGCGTAGTGCCCCACCGTGATGTTCAACGGCTGGTGCGCCTCGGCCAACCCGCGACCCGTGTAGTCGTTCGGGCCACCCAGCACGACGGTCAACATCAACGCCAGATGCCGCCGCTGACCCGTCATGTCCACGCCAGCGAAGTACCCGGCCAACTCCGGGTCCGCGAGCACCTTGTCGTAGAACAGCTCAACCGCCGCCTTGACCGAACTGGCACCGCCAATGCGGTCGTAGTGCGAGGCGGGAGCGGTCTCTTCCGTAACCGTCACGGTCGTTCCTTCCAGGGGTGAGGGTCCAGAACCGTGAGGGACCATAGCGTGTCAACCGGCTCCGGTCAGCGCCCCCCTATCGGATTCCCGACAAAACGACACCACGCTGCGTCACCACTACTGCCAGGTATATCCACAAGGGGCCACCAAAACGACACCCAGGGTATACACAATGGACCATATCGGCCGAAGAGCCCCTGAAACCGTCACCGACCGTCGCGACAAAACCAACCGGAAAAAACCCAAAAGCCGGAACGGTCAGCCGGCCCGCCGCCGCGCTCGCCGCGCCGCCAACTCGTCACCCACCGGATCCGACCCCGACGCCGCCGCCGACTCCACCGGACCGCTCGTCGCCGGCTCCGCAGGCAGATGCGACAACGACCCCTGGATCTCCTTGAAAGCCCCACCGATCGCGATGCCGAAGACCCCCTGGCCACCCTGCAACAGGTCGACCACCTCCTCCGGAGACCGGCACTCGTACACCGTCGTCCCATCAGAGATCAGCGTGATCCCCGCCAGATCCTCCACACCACGCGACCGCAACGCCTCGATCGCCTTACGGATGTTCTGCAGGGACACCCCCGCATCCAACAACCGCTTCACGACCTTCAACACCACCAGGTCCCGGAACGAATACAACCGCTGCGTCCCCGAACCCGAGGCATCACGAACGCTCGGCACCACAAGCGTCGTCCGCGCCCAGTAATCCAACTGCCGGTAACTGATGCCCACCGCGTGGCAGGCCGTCACACCCCGGTAGCCAACCGAACCGTCACCCTCAGCCGCCACACCTGGCGACGAGGCACCCGGCTCGTCGAACTCTGCACCCGGATCGGAATCCCGCGGCTCGTGCATCCGGACAACCTCCCCGTCAGTGTGGCGACGCATCGTTTCCGGGACGCGCACCCCTCGACACGGAAACCCTATCGCCACCGTCAGGGGTTACCACGGAGGAACCGACGCGACACGCCGCGCAGCCACCGAGAAAGATCACCAACCGAGCCCGGGCACACCTCAGCCCGCGAAATCCTCCGGACGCACCTGCTCCAGGAACTCGCGGAACTTCTCCACCTCGTCCTCCTGCTCATCAGGGATAACGATCCCCGCCTCGCTGAGGACCTGCTCCGCACAACGAATCGGCGCACCAACCCGCAACGCCAACGCGATCGAATCGCTCGGCCGCGCCGACACCCGCACCCCATCGCCGATCAACAGATCCGCGTAGAAGACGTTCTCCTTCAGCTCGGTGATCTCCACCGCCTGCAAGGGCGCCTTCAACGCCGCCAACACATCCCGCAGAAGATCATGGGTCAACGGCCGGGCCGGCTTGACCCCCTGCTGCTCATAAGCGATAGCCGTCGCCTCGACCGCGCCGATCCAGATCGGCAGATAGCGGTCCCCCTCGACCTCCCTGAGCAGGACGATCGGCTGGTTGCTGGGCAGCTCCACCCGAACTCCGACCACGCTCAGCTCGCGCACCGCCGCCTCCGTGTCGTTGTCACCTACGCCGCACCGCGCCCTTCCCTGCACGGTACACGGACCGCAACACGGCCGTCCCATGCGCTACAGCACCACGCCCGCGCCGAAAAGGGGTTACCCCGGCAAGCCTACGGCACGCTTCCCGGAAGAGATCTTTCCGCTCAGCCACCACCCACCGGGCCCCTCACCGACCCAACGTCGACCGCAAACCCACCCGCACCAACGCCGCGTGCAACTGCTCCGACAACGCCACCAACTCACGCGCCGTCTCCGCCGCCCGCGCCCGCGCCGCCGGATCACTCTGCCGCGCCAACGGCGCCACCAACTGCGCGAACAAACCGACCTCCCGGTCCGCCGCCGTCCGATAACCCCGCAGGTGCCGCGGCTCCAACCCGTACGCCGCCAACCCCGCCACCGCCGACGCGATGATCAGGGCATCCGCGTCATACCACCCCGGCGGATCCGACACCAGCACACCGAGCCGCTCCAACTCCACCAACGTCGACTCGTCGATCCCACTGCGCGCCACCAGATCCGCCCGGCCGAGCCGCACCTGCGACGACTCGGCCGGCTCCGCCAACTCACGACCCGGCACCGCACCATCAGGACCAACCGCCACCAACGCCGGCCGCGACCGCCCCGGCTGCTCACCGGACGAATCCCACTGGGCCAACTGCTCCCGGATCACCCGCAACGGCAGGTACTTGTCCCGCTGCGCGGTCAACACGAACCGCAACCGCGCCACATCGTCCCAGCTGTACTTCCGGTAACCCGCCGCCGTCCGCTGCGGCTCGACCAAACCCTCAGCCTCAAGAAACCGCAACTTCGAAATCGTGGTGTCCGGAAAATCCACCCGCAACTGCCCAAGCACCTCACCGATGCTCATCAGCGGCTCAGACCGAGCCGCCCCGGGTGACGTGGAGGCCGCAGGCTCGTTCACCCCCGGCCGGCCTCCTCCTCCGGGCGCGGACCGGCGATGAACACCACCCGGAACTTACCGATCTGGACCTCGTCACCATTGCTCAACGTGGCCGCCTCAACCCGCTCACGATTGACGTACGTGCCATTCAGGCTGCCCACGTCCCGCACCGTGAACGTCCCACCATCCCGGTGGAACTCCGCGTGCCGACGCGACACCGTCACGTCATCCAGGAAAATGTCACTGTCCGGGTGCCGGCCACTGGTCGTCACATCGTGGTCCAACAAGAACCGGGCACCCGCATTCGGGCCTCGACGAACCACCAGCAGCGCCATACCCGGCGGCAACGAACCGGACATCCGGCTCGGCACCACATCGGTATCCGGCCCCTCCAGCACTTCGTCGAGCGAACCGAGATTGAGCGTCGAAGTGACGTCGAGTGGGGGGAACTCGTCGTCTGGCCGCGTCATGGGACCACCTCACGGATCTGTTCGGTCGGCGTCGGGTAATGGCGGGTCTGGCCGCCGGGCACTTGAACACCCGGCGGCTGGCTCCCCGTGCCCGGGAAGGCAATTCCGCAACGCTCAACTATTGGGTTCTCGGTCGACTGGGCGAGCCTAGCCAGCGCCGAAATGCAGGGCAACCGGACGCGCGCAGACATCCCACGCACCGGATCAAGCACACTCAGCCTTCGGTGATCTTCTGATAAGCGGCCGCCGTCAGCAACCCGTCCGTGGCAGTCGGATCATTCGGCGTGATCTCCACCAACCAACCCTCACCGTACGGATCAGTGTTGATCAGCTCAGGCGTGTCACCCAACGCGTCGTTACGCGCCGCCACCGTACCGGCCACCGGCGCGTAGATCTCCGACACACTCTTGGTCGACTCGATCTCACCCAACGAGTCACCGGCCGCGACCACCGCACCCGCCTCGGGCAACTGCACGTACACGATGTCACCGAGCGCGTCCTGCGCGAAGTGGGTGATGCCGACCCGGACCGAAGCCGTGCCGTCACCCGCCACCCACTCATGCTCGGCGGTGTATCGCAGATCCTCGGGAATCACCAGACGCGTCCTTCACCATCGGTGCCCCGGACCACCCGGGTCCGGCGCGGCCGCGCCGGTCAGGAGACCGGACGGGCGTGTTCCAACTTGATCGGCACGTGCAGCGCCGAAACCTCGGCAACCTCACGCTCCCCAAACGTCACGTTACCGCCGCCACCCCGGACCGACGCCACCACCCCACCAGGAATGTTCAACGCCGTACGCATCGTCGCCGGATCACCGATCACCGTGATCGTGTACGGACCCGTCAACCGACGCCCCTCCACCACCAACGACCCGTTGTCACCATCCAGGAAGTACGTCGACGCGATGATCCGCACGGTCGCCCGATCCCCACCGGAGATCTGCATCGCCTCCGCGCCCGCACCACGCAGCTCCTGCACCGCGTCCAACACCCGGTTCGCCGAGATCGGCTTGACCCCAGCGTCGAACTGCACGGTCAACCCCGGCCCCACCGCCGGCAACGTCCCCGCCAGGATGCCCAACTCGTCCGCCCGCCGCGTCGCCTCATCCAACGCCGCCTGCCGACCCTGCTCACCCGATTGCAACTGCCGCTGACTGTCCTCCAGGGCCCGGATGTCCTGCTGCAGACGATTCTCCCGCGCATCCAGATCCGACAGGATCCGCACCAGGTCCTCCTGCCGCGTCGCCCCCAACGTCGGGTCCGTCGACGTCGTCTTCAACTGCACGACCAACGTGAAACCCAGCAACGCCAACAGCGCCGCGATCATCACCCCGGCCGTACTCAACCGGGACCGACCAGCCGCCACCGGCGCCGCCGACTCCCCCACCGGCTCGGCCAACCCGTCCGAGCTCGCCACCGGCTCCCCCGACCGCGACACCACGTTCAGGTCCACCGTCGCACCGTCGTCGACCGGCTCCACACCCGGCTCCGCCGCAGGCTCATCATCATCCGACGGCCGCGGCTGCGCGGGCGCCTCCGGCGCCAACGGACTCAACTCGTCCGGATCCGGCGCATCCGGCCGCGGATCCGGCTCACCCGCCGGCCCACCCGGCCGCACCGGACCCGCCGGCTGCGGCCACCCGGTCCCCGTGTCGGTCTGCTCGTCACTCATCGCAACCCAACCTACGCCCGGAACAGGTGCCGACGGATCGCCGCCACGTTGCCGAAGATACGCACACCCAGCACAACCACCACACCGGTGGACAACTGCCCGCCCACCCCCAACTGGTCACCCAGATACACGATCAGACCAGCGACCAGCACGTTCGAGATGAACGACACCACGAATTGCTTGTCGTCGAAGATGCGGTCCAACCGGGCCCGCACCCCACCGAACACCGCGTCCAACGCGGCCACCACCGCGATCGGCAGGTACGGCTGCAACGCCGCCGGCACCGTGGGATCAAGCCACACGCCCAGCACCACACCGGCGAGCAACGCCAGCACCGCGATCATCGGCCACCTCCGGAGGGGCTAACAGTCGTCGCCGGACCGGACGACCCGGGACTGCCGGACCGGACACCCGACGCGGAAGGGCTCGGACTGACCGACGGCTTGGCGTAGCGTAGCTGCGGCTCCGGCGCCGCCGGCAACGTGAGGTCGTCCGACTCCCGCACACCGAACGACAACCCGGTCTTCTGCGCGACCTCCCGCATCAGCGCCGCGTTGCGGCTGTCCTCGAACTTGCGCCGCATCGAACCCGGCCCAATCGCCGACACCTCGTACGGCCCGGTCACCGGCCGGAAATCCACAAGCATCGCCTCACCCGCCGACCGGATCGTCGACGTCGACGTCAACCGCTGCCCGTTGATGGCGATCGCCTCCGCGCCCGCACTCCACAACGCGTTCGCCACCCCCTGCAGGTCGCTGTAGAGCACCCGCGGCGGCCCAGCGCCGGCACCGGTCACCGCGTCCGCGTTGTCCGGCGCGTCCGCCAACCGCACCACCACACCATCACCACGCACCCGACCCAGCCCGGTGCTCGCCTCCAGGTTGCGCAGCCGGGCGGCGGCCGACCCGCTCAACGCCGCGTCCCGCTGCCGACTGACCTCCTCGCGCAGCTGGTCCGCCCGGGTAGACAACCGATCGGTCTGGCTCTCCCGCTCCTTGATCTGCGCCACCAGACCCGAGCGGGCCTGACTGCGACCCGGCTCGTCCGCCATCGTCTGCCGGTACGCGACAGCGAACAGGAAACCGAGCATCACCACCACGACCAGGCTCACCGACCGCGCCGGCACGGCCCGCCACCCGTGCGCCGGAGCGGACTCCGCCGAACGCCGACGGGCGGCAGCCGCGTCCGCGTACCCCGGATCCAGCGGGTTGCGAAACAGCTCGGTGAGGAAGTCCGGCGCGTACACCCGGTCCTGGCCGGGTTTTCCCAGCCGCGGGGCGCTCACGCCACCGCTCCCGGGCCGCGCGCCGCGCGCACCAGCCGGGCCGCCTGCACGACGTACATCCCGCCGGCCACCCAGTAGAGGACCAGCCCCCACCAGGCCAACGCCCAACCGATGGCGCTCGCCGCCGTCGCCACGTCGGTCGCCGCGCTTGCCAACAGCAGCACCGGGAACGCCGCGAGCAGCAGGAACGTGGCGGTCTTGCCCACGTAGTGCACCGGCGGCGGCCCGTAGCCGTAGCGCCGCAGCACCGCCAGCGAGGCGAGCAGGAGCGCCTCACGGGCCAGCAGCGCCGCGGTGAACTGCCACGGCACCACCTCCCGCGCGGTGAAGGCGACCAGGGTGGCGAGGATGTAGAGCCGGTCGGCGAGCGGGTCGAGCAACTCGCCCAGGCGGCTCACCTGATGCAGGCGGCGGGCGATCCAGCCGTCGACCCAGTCGGTGGTGCCGCCGATGGCCAGCACCACGACCGCCGCCACGTCGGCCCGCGCCACCAGGAACAGGTAGAGGAAGAGCGGCACACCCAGCAGCCGCCCGAAGCTGATCAGGTTGGGCAGGGTGAGCACCTGGTTGCCGGGAGCCTCGTCACCGGTGTCCCGCGGTTGCTCTGCCCGAGCCGGCCGACGCGACACCGATCCTCCTCCACGGCACGCGGGCCCCCGGCCGACGCCGGGCGCGGCTGAGGGTCGTACGCGCTGTCGGGCCGACCAGCGCCGGCTCTCCCCTGCGGCCCCGGGCGGGGCCCCTTCCCCTGATGCGGCCCGCGATCTCGATGATCGCGGGCCGGGTAGGTGCGCTGCCACTATATCGGGCTTCCTCTCGCTGGCCGGGTGCCGCCGCCGGGCTGTCGGTGCGGCTCTGCCGCACTGTGGCGTGGATCACCACGCCTAAAGCGTCCTAGGATACTAGTGGAAGAGGGGACGACCCTCAGGCCGTCTGCGCGGCGGGATCGGTCTGCTGCTCGGGCACCGAGGTCGCCGCCCGAGCGAACCCGACCAGCGCCAGCAACAGCTCGTGCTGCATACGCGCCGGCATCCGGTCCAGCACCGCCTGCACCGCGCGCTGCCGCCGCTCGGCCAACTCCCCCAACAGGGTCAGCGCCGCGGCGGTCGGCACCAACCGCACCTCACGCCGATCGCGGGGATCGGCCACCCGGCGCAGCAGCCCGGTTGCCTCCAGCCGGTCGCAGAGCCGGCTCGCCGACGAGGGCACCACGTCCAGCAGCTCCGCCAACCCGTTGACGTTGGTCTCCGGTCGACCGCTGATCAGCGTGAGCACCCTCAGCTGGGTGGGCGGCACCTGGTGCCGCGACGCGGCCGATTCCAGCACGGCGATCAACGTCCCGGCGGCCGCGTCGATCGCCGCGGCGAGATCTGCAGGTCGCTCCACCTGATGTCCCCTGCCGTCGTCGCGCTGGTGCCCGCCCGGCAACGCGGCGGCGAACCTCACCCCGTGCTCCGTTCGCCTGGACCATGCCAGTCCAGGCAGACCACGACGGCGTCGTCGCGCAGATCGGAATCCGCGTGATAGGCGTGCAGTTCGCGCATCACCGTACCAACCGCCTCAGCCGGCGGCTGCAGCCGCGTGGCGCGCAGGGACCGAGCCATCATCCGCTGCCCGTACGGCTCCTGACCCGGCGGCTCGGCGGCCCACACCCCGTCGCTGACCACGAAGAGCCGGTCACCGGGGGCGAGTTGCACCTCCTGGAGCTCGTAGCGGGTCTCGGCGAACATGCCCAGCGGCAACTGCTGATCCAGCTTCATCGGCTCGACCGTGGACCCGCGCATCCGCAACAGATGGGGGGAGCCCGCGTCGACCGCCCGCACCCGGCCGACGTGAGTGTCCACCTCGAGCAGCAGGGTGGCCACGTACCGGGCGCCCCGGTGCTGGTAGAAGACCGTGTCCGAGGCCAGCTCGGCCTGTTCCACCAAGCCCCCGCCGGAGCGGCGCGCGTTGCGCATCGCGTTGACCGTGACGGCGGTCAACAGGGACGCGGCCAGTCCGCTGCCCTCGCCGTTGAGCACCGTCACTGTGAGACGGTCGCCGTCGAGCGACCAGTCGAAGTGGTCGCCACCCACTGTGTACGCCGGTTCGAGCTGACCGGCCAACTCGAACGCGTGGTGTGCCACACCGCGGCCGGGCAGCAGGTCCCACTGCATCTCGGCGGCCATCGTCAGTCGTTCCCGACGGCGGGCCCGCCGGTAACGGTCGGTCTCCCGGTCCGCCGCGCGCATCGCTACCGCCAGTGCGCCGGCGATGTCCGTCGCCCGCCCGGTGACCGCCGCATTCGGTACGGTCGGGAACTCGATCAGCAGCACGCCGAGCCGCTCCCCCCACACCGTCAACGGCAGGTAGAGCCGGCACGCGCCCTCGCCGTCGCGTACCGGTTGCTGACTGCTGAAACAGCGCTGCGCCATGGTGTGGCAGGCCAGGAAGCCGCCCGCCGGCAGGTCCGGGTCCAGCACCGGCCAGAGGCCGCTGATCCGGTAGTCGGCGACGAAGACGTCGGTGCGCAGCGCGCCCATCGCCGACCGGATCGCCCGGTCCGCGGCCTCCGCCAACTGATCGGGCGGGGCCTCGCGCAACGCGCGCGACACCACGTCCGGCGCGTCTACCATCGTCGTCCTCCCCAGAAGCTTGCTATAGGGCAAGCATCATACGGACGCCCCCGGACGGACGATCGGCGCGGTCAGTCCGCCGCGCGGGTCGCGAGCACACCGTGGAACGCGTCGGGCACCCGCGCCGGCGGGCCGTCCGGCCGCCACTCGGCGACCGGGACGATCCCGTCCGCTGTCGGCGCCCACCGACCCAGCAGGGGCGCGAACGCCGCCGGTGGACGCATCCGGAACTGCGGGCCCATCATGGCCAGCGCCTGCGGATGACCTGCCAACTCCTCGGTGTCGAAGTCCACAGCGAGCAGGCTGCCCGGCGCGGCGGCAGCGTACAACTCGTCGAGGGTGCGGGTCAGCGTGGCGTCGTCGAGGAACGCGGCCAACCCCAGGAAGACCACGCCGACCGGCCGCCGACCCCACCCCGGCACGAAGCGGTGCAGCTGCGCCGGGTCGACAGTGCCGATGTCGGTCGCGTCGCCGAAGCCGTAGCCGGCCCGGTCGCTGCCGGCGAGGATGCTCTGTCCCAACCGGATGGTGACCGGGTCGACGTCGGTGTAGAGCACCGTCGCGTCGGGGACGACCTCGTGCACGTTGCCCATCGTCGGCACCCCGGCGCCGAACACCAGGAACCCGTCCACGCCCTGCCCGGCCATGGCCCGCACCGCCCGGCCCAGGAACGCCCGCAACTCCCGGAACACCGGCGCGCACGGCCCGTACGCCTGCTCGAACGCGGTCGCGGCGGCCACGTCCACCGGAAAGTGATGCTGCCCGCCGAGCCAGAAGTCGATCATGCGGGCGGTGCTCGGCTGCTCTGGTTCGCCCATCGGCGACGCTCCCCTCCCCGGTCGTCGCCAGCGTACCGACCGGGACAGGCTCAGCGGTATCGCGGCGCGAGGGCGTCCGGGCCCGCGATACTGGCCGCGAGCGGAGGTGGGCGGTGAACTCGGCGAACAACGCGGCGGTGGTGGTCGGCGTCGACGGCTCGGAGTCGGCGCTGCGCGCCGTGCGCCTCGCCGCCACCGAGGCGGCGCGCCGCAACCGACCGCTGCGGGTCGTGCACGGCTTCATCTGGCCGCTGCTGCACGTACCGGTCTCCCCCGCCCCGGAGGCGCCGCCCGGTGGTGGGCTGCGCCACCGGGCCGAGGAACTCGTCAAGGCCGCTGTGCACGAGGCCGAGGTGACAGTGCCCGGCTTGTCGATCTCCGGCGAGATCATCGACGGTGAGGCCGCCGCGGTGCTGGTGGGCGAGTCCCCCACCGCCGCGCTCATCGTGCTCGGTGACCGCGGGCTGGGTGGGTTCTCCGCGCTGGTGGTCGGCTCGGTCGCGGTGCAGGTCGCCGCGTACGCCGACTGCCCGGTGCTGGTCGCGCGCGGCACGCAACGACCCGACGAGCCGGTGCTGGTCGCGGTGGACGGCTCGGACGCCTCCCGGCGGGCGGCGGACTTCGCCGCCGAGACCGCCGTGTCGCGTGACGTGCCGCTGGTGGCGGTGCACGCCTACCGACACCCGGGCAGCAGTGGCCCGGGCGACATGCAACCCCTGGTGTACGACGAGGCGAAGCTGCGCGGTGAGCAGGAGCGGATGCTCGCCGGTTGGCTCAGCGGGCTCACCGAGGACCATCCGGGTCTGCGGTTGACCTGCCGGGCGGTCCACGGTCGACCCGGCAGTGTGCTCGCCGAGGCCTCCCGCTCCGCCCAACTGGCGGTCGTCGGTGGGCGCGGGCGCGGCGAGGTGACCGGGTTGCTGCTGGGGTCGGTGAGTCAGTCGATGCTGCACCACGCCGAGTGCCCGGTCGTCGTGGTCCGCGCGCCCCACTAGCCGGCCGGGGTTGGTCCGCCGCCAGACGGGTAGACCGCCGCGGTACGCCCAGCGGACGGTGGGCAGCACCAGGTGCCCAGACCGACGAAGGAGGCACAGATGCCAGGACCACGGCCGGGCAGTAACGCGTACGACAAGCAGCGGGCGCGGTTGCGCAACGCGATCGACGACTCCGGACGCCGAGTGCCTGACGGCAAGGCCAACCAGGTCGCGAACCGGATCCTGCAGGAGGATCGCGGCCAACGAGGCGTGGTGCGTGGTGACCGGACGTACGGCCCGAAGAGCGAGCGCGAACCGGGCGACCCGAAGTGAGGAGGGTCGACGTGGCCGACGGCGCGATCGCGGGCGCCGTCGGCAGCACCGCGCTGAACGTGGTCAGCTACCTCGACATGGCACTGCGGGGACGGCCGGAGAGCGACGTCCCCCAGGAGACCGTCGACCGGCTGGCCGGGATCGCGCACGTGGACCTGGGGAACGGGGCCCGGGCGGCCAACCGCCGCTCGGGCCTCGGGCCGCTGATCGGCTACGGGCTGGGCGTCGCCGCGGGCGTCGGGTTCGCGCTCTACGCCGGTGGCCGGCGTCAGCCGTTGCCGATGGCCACCGGCCTGCTCGGCGCGGGCGTCATGACCATGACCGACGGGTCGATCACCGTGCTCGGCATCAGCGACCCGCGCACCTGGCGGCGCTCCGACTGGATCTCCGACATCATCCCGCACCTCGCGTACGGACTCGCGGCCGCCGCGACCTGGAACAGGTTGCGGCGGCCGCCAGGTCGCGATCGCTAGTCAGCGGGTGTCGCTGTCGTCCTCGGCCACCGGCTCGCCGGCCGGGCCGTACGGCGACACCTGCCCCTTGGGCACCGGTCGACCGGCGTCCCCGCGCGACGATCCACTGTTGAGCGGGTGCCCCGTCGGCTTCGGCCCCTTGCTGTCCTGGCTGGTGGCGCCCTTGGCGTTGCGCCGGAACTCTTCCTGCTGCGGGTTGACCACGGGTGTCTCCCTTCCGGGTACGGGAGCGGCATCGACCGCCTCCACCGTCGGCATACCCGCCCGCCCCGGTGGCATTCCGGCCGCGGTCGCCGGTACGACGGCTAGCCGGTCCTCAACTGGGTAACCCGTCCGGGTGGGTGATGATCGGAGTGTGGTGCGGGTCCTGCTCGACCGGCGTGGCAGCACGTACGCCGAGGAGGCCGGCATCCGGCTCGCCGACCGGCCGGGGCCGCTGTACCAGTTGCTGGTGCTGACCACGCTGCTGAGCACCCGGATCCGGGCGTGCGTGGCGGTGGACGCCGCGCGGGAGCTGTTCGCCGCCGGCTACCGCACCCCGCAGGCGATGGAGGCGGCCACCTGGCAGCAGCGCGTCGACGCGCTGGGACGCGGCCACTACCGCCGCTACGACGAGCGGACCGCCACCATGCTCGGCACCGGGGCCCGGCTGTGCCTGGACCGCTGGCACGGTGACCTGCGGCGCCTGCACCGGGAGGCCGAGGGTGACCCCGGCGGGCTGCGGAGGCGGCTCACCGAGTTCCCCGGCATCGGCCCCACCGGCGCGGACATCTATCTGCGGGAGGCGCAGACGGTCTGGTCGGACGTGCGTCCGTACGCCGACCGGCGGGCCCTGGCCGGGGCGAAGCGGCTGGGTTTGCCGGGCTCCCCGGACCGGCTCGCCGGTCTCGTGGACGAACCGGACTTCGGTCGGCTCGCCTCAGCGCTGGTCAGGGTCGCGCTGGGCGAGGAGTCCGCCGGTGAGGTAACCCGGGTCGCCGCCCGCTGACCCGTTCACTTGACCGTCTTGTCCCCCGGGCGGGTCAGGTGCCACACCAGCAACGCGGCGAGCAACGCCAGGACCACCACCCCGCCGGAGATGCCACGGCCCTCCTCGGGGCTACGGCCGGCGCTGCCGAAGTAGATCACCGCGAGGCCGGCCAGCACCGTGACGAACGTACGCAACCCTCGGTCCTTCACGTCTGGCACCGTAGGCAGGTCCCGAGCGCCGCTTCACTGATTTGGGCCTTTTGTCATTCTTCCGGGTGAATCGTCAGCGCTCGACGACGAACCCGCAGAGCCGCACCCGACGCACCGCCCGGTCGGCGACCTCCACCACCTGCAGTGTCAGCCCGGGCAGCCGCACCGTCTCACCCGGCCCGTCCGGCAGGTGCCGCAGCCGGGCCAGCACCAGACCCGCAACCGTCGTGTAGTCCCGGGACAACGGAAAACTCAACCGCACCCCCAGGTCGGGCAGGTCGTGCAGCGGGAAGTCGCCGGGCACCAACAGGGACCCGTCCGGTTCCCGGACGACCCCGCGCACGTCCCGGTCGGTCTCGTCGTACAACTCGCCGACCACCTCGGCCAGCAGATCCTCCATGGTGACGATGCCGTCGATACCCCCGTGCTCGTCGACCACCAGGGCCAGTTGCTGATGCTCCTGCCGCAGCTGACGCATCGCGTCGGCCACCGGCAGGGTCACCGGCAGCAGCAACGGTGTGCGGACCCGCTCGCCCACCGGGGCGGTGCCGGCCCGCACCAGGTCGCGGATGTGCACCACCCCGAGCACCTCGTCCAGGCCGCCGGGACCGGTGACGGGAGCACGGGACCGCCCGGCGGCGGCGAGCCTCCGGACCCCCTCGTCGGCGGCCAGCCCGGACGGCAGCGTCGTCACCTCCCGGCGGGCCACCAGGATCTCCCGCAACGTCCGGCCGGCGATGTCGAACGCGCCGGTCAGGATCTCCCGCTGCTGGGCCGACAGGCCACGCTGGCTGGCCAGCATCTCGCGGAGCTCCTCCTCGGTCATCTCCTCCCGGTTGGCCCGCGGGTCACCACCGGCGAGCCGCACGACCGCGTCGGTGGCCCGGCTGAGCAGCCAGACCGCCGGCCGGGACACCCGGGCCAGCAGATCCAACGGACCGGCGCTCAGCAGCGCCCAACGCTCGGCCCGCTGCATGGCCAGCCGCTTCGGGGCCAACTCCCCGAGCACCAGCGTGACGAAGGTCAGCAGCACTGTCACCAGCAGTACCGCGGCGGGACGGGCCGCCCCGCCGAGGAAACCCAACGGGCCGACCAGCGGACCGGCCAGGGACACCGCGGCCGCCGCCGAGGCGAGGAACCCCGCCAGGGTGATGCCGAGCTGAATCGTGGCCAGGTAGCGGTTCGGGTCGCGGGACAGCTGCACCAACCGGTCGCCGGCGCGGCTGCGCCGGCCCAACCGCCGCAACTGCCCCTCGCGCAGGGTCACCAGCGCCATCTCACTGCCGGAGAGGGCGGCGTTGACAAGCACCAGCACGGCCACCAACGCCAACTGCCCGAGCTGACCGCCCATCGCGTACCCCCGTCCGCCGCCTCAGGTCACTCAACCCCAGCGGGGCGCACCACGGGCCCGGTTTGCGACCGCGTCCCCGCTCAGTCGACCTCCAGGTCGTCCAGCGAGATGGCGTGGGTCATCAGCCACCGGGCCAACGCCGACATCCCGAACAGCCACAGCGGCACCGACTCGGTGGGGCCGTTCGTGGCGTAGATGGCGAAACGCAGGTCCGGCGCCCGGTACGCCTCGATCCGCCACTTGTGCTGCCGGTCCCGCCAGACCGCCGAAGGGTCCATGGCGTCACCGTAGGTGACCGTCGTCGGCCTCGGGGCCGGTTGGCCCGGCACCACCGGCTCAACCCGGCACCACAGTCGTTCCGAACATGATTCGCGCGACGGACACCAGCAGCCCGATCCCGACCCCGGCGAGGATCAACCAACCGAAGCCACGCCAGCCCGAGCCCCGGTCGGCGACCGGCGCCGACGGTGGCCGCCAGAGCTCCCGGTACGTCCAGGCGAGCACACCCGCGCCGAAAGGCAGCAGCCCGATCCAGAACCAGAACCATCGGGTACCGGCCAGCGGTGACGCTCCGCCGATCAACCGGGCGAGCCAGAGCAGAGTCGACACACCGGCGAGCAGACCCGCTGTGGTCGCGATCCGCTGCGCCGTGTCGCCGCCGGCGTGCCACGGGTCGGCGACGGCGGCGAGCCGCGCATCCGGCCCGGTCTGCGCCGACCGGTCCGGCCCAGCGGGGTACGACTGCGGGTTGGGCGGTTGCACGGATGCGTACCGGGTCTGACCGCTGGGCAGCGTCCACGCGATCATCCAACCCGGCTGTGCGGGCCGCAGGTCAGGTCGGCTGCCCCAGTACGCGTCGTCGTCGGCCCAGCCATCCGCCCGTTGATAGGTCACCACCCGGCCAGCCGCGATATCCCGGTCGAGCTGAGCCTCGGTCGACTCGCGGGGCTCCGCCCACCACGCCAGAGACGCCCACAGCACCCACAGCACCGGCAGCCCCCAACGCAGCGCCACCGGAACGACGCCCCGCCACCGACCACCGAACGGCCGCGACCGGGACGGGGACACCTCGACCATCAGCCCACCGTCGCATCCCGGCGCAAACGTGTCAGCACCGGATCGGTCGCGGCGGTCAGCCGTGAGGTTGGTCCTGGTCGGTCGGCACAGTGGCTCGTCGGACGCATTCGCGAAGCAGAGCACGACGTCGGGAATGCACGTCGTCGGGTTCCTGACTGCTGGCCGCGTAGACGTTGCTCACCGGCGACCAGGCCATGGACATCGCGATGACCAGGGCCATGATGTCGAACGGGTCACCGCCACGGATCCGCCCGGCGGCCTGGGCCTCGGCGATGGCGGTGAGCTTGCGATCGTCGTAGTGCTGGTGGGTCTCGACCAGGTGTCCGGCGGGCCGGCGTTCCAGCCGCGTCCAGGTCGCGAGCCGGATGAGGTCGGGACGGCGCAGGTATTCGTCGTAGAGGCGAACGGCCCAGTCCGCCAGATCGTCGGCGTCGATGGGCACGACGTTGGTGATGCGCTCCAGCGAGCTGAGGAAGATCGCGTCGAAGAGTCGTTCCTTGTCCCCGAAGTAGGCGTAGAGCTGCGCCTTGTTGGTGCGGGCCGCCGTCACGATGCGTTCGACGCGTGCCCCGGCGATGCCGTGTTGGGCGAACTCCTCGGTGGCGGCGTCCAGGATGCGCTGGTAGGTCGCGGCGCCTCGCGAGGTCAACGGCTGCTCCGGCATGCTCCCACCCTAGCAAAACAGAACGGTTGGTTTGCTTCGGCTCGCCGTCCGACCTACGCTGCAACAGACCGAACAGTCTGTTTAAAGGAGTCGATCATGCGAAGGACCACTGGCTGGCGAGCGACCAGTCCGACGGCGCTGCGGCGTACCCCGATCGAGCGCCGTGACCTACGCCCAGACGACATCGCGGTGCGGGTCGACTACTGCGGGGTCTGCCACAGCGACCTGCACGCCCTGCACGACTACGACCAGCACACCGACGCGCCCCTGGTGCCGGGGCATGAATTCACCGGCGTGGTGACCGGCACCGGCTCCGAGGTGACCGGCTTCTCGATCGGCGACAGCGTCGCGGTGGGCAACATCGTCGACTCCTGCGGCGCCTGCCCCATGTGCGCAGCCGGACAGGAGAACTTCTGCCACTCCTTCCCGACTCTGACCTACGGCGGCACAGACCGGCAGGACGGGTCGACGACCCTGGGTGGCTTCTCCCGCGAATACGTCGTGCGGGACACCTTCGCCTACCCGCTCCCCGCGCGCCTCGACCCGGCCGCGGCCGCCCCGCTGCTGTGCGCCGGCATCACCGTCTGGGAGCCCCTGCGCTCCCACCGCGTCGGCCCAGGCGGTCGCGTCGCCGTGGCCGGGCTCGGCGGCCTGGGCCACCTCGCTGTCAAAATGGCGGTGGCACTCGGCGCTACCACGACCGTGATCAGCCGCAGCCAGGACAAGCGGGACGACGCCCGCCGGCTCGGCGCACACGACCTCGTCGACTCCACCGATCCCCAGCAGATGGCCGCGGCCCGCGACACCTTCGACCTCGTCATCGACACCATCTCCGCACCGCACGACCTGGCCCCGTATCTGAAGCTGGTGACGATGGACGGCACCCTCAGCCTGCTCGGATACCTGGGTCCGGTGACCGTCAAGACCACCGACCTGCTTGTCGGCCGCAAGAAGCTCAGCTCCGCCGGGAGCGGAGGCCGCCGCTCGACAGCTGAGATGCTCCAGTTCTGCGCCGACAACGGCGTCACCGCCGACATCGAGGTACTCATGTCGGCGCAGGTGGGCGCGGCATTCGACCGCCTCCGGCGAAACGACGTCCGCTACCGCTTCGTGCTGGACATGTCCGACCTGGACTGACAGTGGTTGGACAGGTCGCGGCGGCGCTCAGGTGACGACGATCCGGGCGTCGTCGGGCAGTCGGCGGGTCGCGCCCCGTCGGTCCAGCAACTCCAGCAGGGGCACCGCCACCCGTCGGGTGGTGTCCAACGCCTGCCGGGCCGCGGAAAGGGTGAACGGCTGCGGCAGCCCGGCCAACACCCGGACCGCGTCGTCGAGTGCGTCCGGCAGCAGCACCACGTTGTCGGCCAGCCGCAGCAGCGCGCCGGCCCGCACCGCGGCGCCGATCTCCCGGGGGCCCAGACCGAGGTCGACGAGGCGGTCCGCTTCGGGGGCCCGGAACGGCCGGTCGCCGTATTCGGCGCGGACCCGCCGCACGGCCCGCGCCACCGGTTCGGGCAGCGCGTCGGCGCTCGCCGCCCCGACCCGACCGGCGTGGATCCGCAGCGGCGGCCGGACCAGCGCCTCGACAAGCACCCGGTCGGGCAGGGCGAGGCGCTGACGCAGCGCGTCCACCGGCATGCCGGGCTCCAACGGGTGCTCCCGCGCGTGCCGGGCCACCTCCTCGGTCAGCTGCTCACCGAGCCGCCGCCAGTATCCGGGGTCGGCCAACCAGTCACCGGCCACCGGCTCGGCGTATGCCGGCCCATCTTGCACCGGCTCGACCTGCACCGGCACACCCATCCGGACCAACCCGCCGGCCCGGATCAGCCGGCGACGGCGCAACTCCCCGGCCAGGTCGGGCCGACCGTCCAGCTCGGCGAGGACCTGGGCGCGGGCGGCGGCCGCACCCCGTCGGCCCAGCGGTGGAGGTGCCACGTCCAACACCCGCACCCCGCCGCTGACGTGGTGACGGCCCGGGTCCCGCAGCAGCGCCCGGTCACCCACCAGCAACGGCAGCGGGCGGGCCAGCCGCAGCCGGACGGTGTCCGGGCCGAGCGGGCGCACCCGTACCGGCACCGCCGCCGACCCGACGTGCAGGGTGAGGGTGGCCGGCAGGTCGGCGGCCGGGTCGCCGGCGAGCCGGACGTCGACGAGGTCGGTGTGGTGAAACCGGCCCGGGGTGAGCAGCGCGTCGCCCCGGCCGAGCCGGTCGCGGGGCGTACCGCGCAGGTTGACCGCCACCCGGGCGACCGCCGCCGCGTCCGTGCGGGCCTCGCCCAGGGAGTGCAGGCCACGGATCCGGACCGGTTCGTCGGCGCCGGCCAGCTCCAGCTCGTCGCCCACCCGCAACCGGCCGGCGCCGAGGGTGCCGGTGACGACGGTGCCGCTGCCCCGCACGGTGAAGCTGCGGTCCACCCACAGCCGGACCGGGTCGTCCAGCGCCGGCGCGGGCAGTTGGGCGGCGAGCCGGTCCAGGGCGGCCCGCAGCTGCGGCAGACCGGCGCCGGTCAGGCCGCTGACCGCCACCGCCGGCACCGCGCCGAGGCTGGTCGCCGCGATCTCGGCACGCGCGCGGGCCGTCGCCGGCCCCGGGTCGGCCAGGTCCGCGCGGGTCACCGCCAGCAGGCCGTACGCGACACCGAGCGCGTCGAGCGCGGCCAGGTGCTCGGCGGACTGCGGCATCCAGCCCTCGTCGGCGGCCACCACGATCAGCGCCGCCGGGACCGGCCCGACCCCGGCGAGCATGTTCGGCACGAAGCGCTCGTGCCCGGGTACGTCGACGAAGGCGACGGTGCCGCCGGACGGCAGCGTCGTCCAGGCGAAACCCAGGTCGATGGTCATCCCCCGGCGGCGTTCCTCGGCCCACCTGTCGGGTTCCATCCCGGTCAACGCCCGGACCAGTGTCGACTTGCCGTGGTCGACGTGCCCGGCGGTAGCGACGACGAACACGCTTCAGTCGTCCCCGGGTACGCGCAGCACAGCCTCGCGGACGGCCTCGTCGGCGTCGGCGGGCACACACCGCAGGTCGAGCAGGAGCCGGCCGCGCACCACCCGACCGAGGACCGGCGGGTCTCCGGTGCGCAGCGGCGCCGCGTACCGCTCGGGCAGGCTCAACGCCCACGAGTCCAACTCCACCCCGGGGGCGCCGCCGCCGCCGACCACCGCGACGGCCGGCACCACCTCCGCCTTGCGGCCGTCCGCGCCGAGCCGGTCCCGCAGTCGCTCCACCCGTTCGCGTAGGGCGCCGGGGTCGGCGTGCAGCGCCACCCGGGTCGGGGTGTCCGGTTGGCGCACTGTGGCGGCCAGCGCGGCCAGGGTGAGCTTGTCCACCCGCAACGCCCGGGCCAGTGGGTGACGGCGCAGCCGGTCGATCACCTCGACGTCACCCAGCAGCAGCCCCGCCTGGGGCCCGCCGAGCAGTTTGTCGCCGCTGGCGGTGACCAGCGCGGCGCCGGCGCGCAGGGTGCTGGCGGCGTCCGGTTCGTCGGGCAGCAGCGGGTCCGCGCCGAGCAGCCCGGAGCCGATGTCCGCGACCACCGGCACCCCCAGCGTGGCCAGTTGCCGTACGCCGGTGGCAGAGGTGAACCCGGTGACCCGGAAGTTCGACGGGTGCACCTTGAGCACGAAGCCGGTCTGCGGGCCGAGCGCGGCGGCGTAGTCGGCGACTGTGGTGCGGTTGGTGGTGCCCACCTCACGCAGCCGCGCGCCGGTGCTCTCCAACAGGTCGGGTAGGCGGAAACCGTCGCCGATCTCGACCAGCTCGCCCCGGCTGACCACGATCTCCCGGCCGGCGGCCAACGCCGTGGCGGCCAGCACCAGCGCGGCGGCGCCGTTGTTGACCACGTGCACGGCGCCCGCGTCGGGCACGGCGGCGGCCAGCGCATCGAGCGCGGCCCGGCCGCGGCGGGCCCGCCGGCCCGTGGCCAGGTCCAACTCGACGTCGGTGTGCCCGGCGGCGGCCACCACCGCGGCGACCGCGGCGGACGACAACGGCGCCCGGCCCAGGTTGGTGTGCAGCACGACGCCGGTGGCGTTGAGCACCACCCGGGGGCCGGGGGTGGGCAGCGCGGCGACCGCCGCGTCGCGTACCTCGTCGGGGTTGAGCTCACCGCGGCGGGCGCGGTCCTGCGCGCGGGTGACGACCGCCTTGACCTGCTCCCGGCCGAGGGTCTCGGCGGCTGCGGCGAGCACCGGGTCGGCGAGCAGCGTGTCCGTACGGGGCACCCGGCGTCGCGGGTCCACCGGGCCGTCGCCCATCACGTCATCTCCTGCAAGCGGTGTGGCGGAGACGGACGGGAATCGAACCCGCCTGGCCCGGGTCCCGGACCACTCCGGTTTTGAAGACCGGGAGGGGCACCAGCCGCCTGAACGCCTCCACCGGACATTCGATCACACCGCGGGCGGGACCGCCCGATCAGCTGGAAGATCCATGCCGGTTCGCCGGGCTTCGACCCGTTCGCGCTGCGGCACCACCGTGTAGCGGGGGTCGCGGGCCGACGCGACGCCGCCGTAGAAGATGCCGAAGCGGGTCAGCACCGACGCGGCCAGCAGCGCGGTGCCGGAGAGCGCCCCGGCCATCCGGCTGCGCCGGCCCAGCAGAGCGCCGGCCGCCCCGCCGGCGGTCAGCAGCCGCCCGGCGCGCAGCAACCGGCCCGGCCGGCCCAACCGGTAGGGCTCGCTGAGCAGGCCGAGGCGGGTCTCCACCCGGTGCGCGCCGTACAGCTCCAGGGCCGCACCGGCCACCGCCATCCGGCGGGCCGGCCCGGCCTGGGCCGGCGGCGCGGCAAGCAGACCCACGCCGGCGCCGCTGGCCAGCGCGCTGCCCGCGAAGATCACCGGCAACTCGGGGTACGCCTCATGCCACGACGGCACCGCCGTGTCGGCCAGCAGCACCCCGGTGTACGTGGCCAGCGCCGGCGCGGCGCCGGCGGCGAGAAGCCCGGCGGCGTGCCCGATCGGCGGCAATGCCCGACCGGCCAGCCCGAGCAGACCGTGCCGGGGCAGCACACCGGCCGCCTCGGCGATCGCGGCGACGCCCGCCGCCGGCCCGTACGCGGTGAGGATCCAGGTGCCCATCGACATCGGCGACGTCGGCTTGGCCACCCGCAGCATGTGGTGGAACCGCGCCGGCCGACCCAGGTCCTTGACCAGGAAGACGGCGCTGGCGCTGACAGCTGCCAACGCGGTGACCCGACCGGCGCGCCGCAGCGCGGGCCGCCCGGTGAGCTGCCCGCCGGCGGCGAGCAGCGACGAGCCGGCGGCCAGCCCCCCGGTGAACAGGTACGCGGCGATGTCCCACTTCCAGACCGGCGCCTTCAGGACCGGTCGACTGTAGTAGGACGTGAACTGGGCCTCCGGCACCCGCAGTTCCTCGCCCCCGCCGCCGCGCCGCCTGCGCCGCCGGTCGGAGGCTTCGGCGCCCGGCCGCGTGGTCAGATCGCCCCGGCGGCTACCGGCGGTGTCGTTGCCGTTGGCGGTGTCGCTGTCGTTCGGGTGGGCGCCACCGCTCGTGGCCTCCACGCCGCCCGCACGCTCCGCGCCGCCCATGGTGCCGGGTTGCTCGTCGCTCACCCGTGGTCGGAGGCTGCCCTCGGCGGCGAGCCGCTCCCGGAAGCGACGGAACCGGTCGCCCACGGGGCCCGGTGGGGTCATGAGGAACCTCCGACGAACGCGGCGACGGTCGCCGCCGCCATGGCGAGCGCGGCGAGACCGGCGCGTTTCCACATCTTCGGCAGGTCCCGGGTGGTCACCACCGGGTCGGGTGGCAGACCGTACACCTCGGGCTCGTCCAGGAGCAGGAAGAACGCCCCGTCACCACCCACACCGTCGTTCGGATCGTGCCCGTACAGGCGCGCCTCGGGGACCCCCCGGTCGTGCAGCGTCGCCACCCGGGCGGCGGCGCGTTCGCGCAGCTCGTCGAGCGGGCCGTACTGGATCGACTCGGTCGGGCACGCCTGCGCACACGCCGGAGTCATGCCCGCACCCAACCGGTCGTAGCACAGCGTGCACTTCCACGCCCGACCGTCGTCCTTACGCTGATCGATCACCCCGTACGGACACGCCGAGATGCAGTACCCACACCCGTTGCAGATGTCCTCCTGCACCACCACCGTGCCGAACTCCGTGCGGAACAACGAACCCGTCGGACACACGTCCAGGCAGGCCGCATGGGTGCAGTGCTTACAGACGTCCGACATCATCAACCACCGGAAATCCGTACGCTCCTCGACACCCGTGCCCCGGCCCGGTGGCTGCGCCCCCGGCATTCCCAGGAACTGCGGACCCGCCGCCGCGTCGGCCGGTCGGTCCGGGCCGGCGACGACAGGCGCGCCGAGGACGTCCGCCGGCGAGGCGCCATGCCCGGCCGGGCGCGGCTGCTCGATGAACGCCACATGTCGCCACGAGTTCGCTGTCAACGCGCCGGTGTTGTCGTACGACATGCCGAGCAGGTCCAGGCCGCTCTCCGGCACGCCGTTCCACTCCTTGCAGGCCACCTCGCAGGCCTTGCAGCCGATGCAGACGCTGGTGTCGGTGAAGAACCCCATCCGGGGCGGCGCGTTCTCATAACCGGCGTCGGGCGCCGGGTCCAGCGGACCGTACAGACTGTTCGGGTCAGGAAGCACCGTGCTCCTCTCCCTCGCTGTCGGTGGTCACGGCCGGGGCCTGCTGGCCCGGGGTGATCCCGGCGCGCCGCTGGTAGTCGGCCACCAGGTCGAGCAACGCCGGCCCGGTGGGACGTCGGCCCGGCCGCACGTCGCAGGTGCCGACCTTGCTCTCCTGGATCAGCACGTTCGGGTCCAGGCTGATGCCGAACAGGTCGTTGGCCGAGTCACCGGTGACAAGACCCTCGAAACCGAAGTGGTACGGCAACCACACCTGGTGGATGATCCGACCGTCCACCCGCAGAGGGGTGAGCCGGTCGGTCACCAGCACCTTCGCCTCGATCACCGCGCGGCCGCTGACCAGGTGCGCCCAACCCAGATGCGTCAGCCCCACCTCGGCGGCCAGGGCCGGGGACACCTCGACGAACATCTCCGGTTGCAGCTCCGCGAGGGGCGACACCGTCCGGCTCATCCCCCCGGCGGTGTGGTGCTCGGTGAGCCGGCTGACCGTGAACACGTACGGGAACACCTGAACGTGGTCCTGCGGCGGGCTCGGGTTCACCGAGTTCACCGGATGCGCGTACATCTTGCGGGTCGGGTTGGCCTGCTGACCGTAGAGCGGGTTACGCACCGGAGACTCCACCGGCTCGTAGTGTGTCGGCAGCGGCCCGTCCAGGACACCGCTGGGCGCGTACAGCCAGCCCTTGCCGTCGCCCTGCATGACGAACGGGTCGTCGCCGGCGATGCCCTCCGTCCCGGACGCACCGGGTGGCGGCCGGTACGACGGGGGCTTGGTCTTCTCGAAGTCCGGCACGTCGTAACCGGTCCACTCACTCTTGTCCGCGTCCCACCACACGTAGCGCTTGCGCTCACTCCACGGGTTGCCGTCCGGGTCGGCGGAGGCACGGTTGTAGAGGATGCGCCGGTTCGCCGGCCACGCCCAACCCCACTCGGCTGCCACCCAGTCCTGCTCGTGCCGGGACTTGCGCCGGGCGGCCTGGTTCACCCCGTCCGCATACACCCCGCTATAGATCCAACAACCGATCGCTGTGGAGCCGTCCGCGCGGGCCTCGGCGAAACCCGACAGCGGGCGGCCGGTCGTCACGTCGTACCCGTTGATCTCGCGCAGCACCGCCTCGGCGCTCGGCTCCGCGTGCGGACCGTGCGTGGGGTAGTCCCAGGTGAGGTCGAGCAGCGCCCGGTCGCGCGGCAGCGGCGAGTCGGCCAGCTTCTCCCGCAGTTTGCGGCCCAGGTGGTAAAAGAACCACAGCTCGGAGCGGGCGTCACCCGGCGGTTCGACAGCCTTTTCCCGCCACTGCAACAACCGCTGCGTCTGGGTGAACGTGCCCTCCTTCTCCACATGCGACGCGGCGGGCAGGAAGAACACCTCCGTGCGGCATTCCTCCGGCACGATCTCCCCGGTGGCGACCTCGGGACCGTTCTGCCAGAACGTCGCACTCTCGATCATGAACAGGTCGCGGACCACCAACCAGTCGAGGTTGGCCATCCCGAGCCGCTGCGCGCGGCCGTGCGCCGAGCCGACCGCAGGGTTCTGCCCGAGCAGGAAATACCCCTTGATCTTCCCGTCGATCATGTTGAGCACCTGCTGGTACGTGCCATGGTCGCCGGTCAGTCGGGGCAGGTAGCCGTAGCAGAAGTCGTTCTCCGGAGTCGCCGCGTCACCCCAGTACGCCTTGAGCAAACTGGCGGCGAACGACCGCGCGTTACCCCAGAACCCCTTCTGCCCCGGATGGCGGATGCTGTCCACCCACTCGTCGAAGCTCGGGTGCTCGGCGTGGTGCGGCATCGGCAGATAGCCGGGCAGCAGGTTGAACAACGTCGGAATGTCGGTCGAGCCCTGGATGCTGGCGTGGCCGCGAAGCGCCATCACCCCGCCGCCCGGGCGGCCCATGTTGCCCAGCAGCAACTGGATGATCGCGCCGGTGCGGATGTACTGCACACCCACACTGTGCTGCGTCCACCCGACGGAGTAAATCAGCATGCCGGTACGGTCCCGGCCGGAGTTTTCCGTCCACGCCCGCGCCAACTCCAGGAACTGCGCCTGCGAGATGCCGCAGACCCGCTCCACCATCTCCGGGGTGTAGCGGGAGAAGTGTCGCTTGAGGATCTGGTAGACACAGCGCGGATGCTGCAACGTCTCGTCGCGCCGGGTCTGACCGCCCACCGGCGCGCCGTGCGACTCGTGCGTCAACCCCGCGGCGCTGTCCCGCTCCTGGGCGGTGTGCCCACTGCCCGACGAACCCTCGTGCCCCTCGTACTGCCAACTGTCCTGCACGTAGGCGCCGGTCTCAGGGTCGAAGCCGGAGAAGAAGCCGTCGCCGTCCTCGGTGTCGCTGAACTGTTCGCTGACGATCGTCGCCGCGTTGGTGTACGCGAGCACGTACTCCCGGAAATCCAACTCATTGTCCAGGATGTAACGCACCACCCCGCCGAGCAACGCGATGTCCGTGCCCGCCCGGATCGGCAGGTACGTGTCCGCGACCGCACTCGTCCGGGTGAACCGCGGGTCGACGTGGAACACCTTCGCGCCCCGACGCTTGGCCTCCATCACCCACTGGAAACCCACCGGGTGCGCCTCAGCCATGTTCGAACCCTGAATGACGATCACGTCAGCGTTGGCGATGTCCTGCTGGAAATCCGTCGCACCGCCACGACCGAAGCTGGCCCCCAGACCGGGGACGGTGGCGGAGTGTCAAATACGCGCCTGGTTCTCGATCTGCAACGCCCCCATCGCGGTGAACAACTTCTTGATGAGGTAGTTCTCCTCGTTGTCCAGCGTCGCCCCACCCAGACTGGAAATACCCATCGTCCGGTTGAGCGGTCGACCCTGCGCGTCGACGTCCTCCCAGGTCTGCTCGCGAGCGGCGAGGATCCGGTCGGCGATCATGTCGAGCGCGGTGTCGAGTTCCAGATCCTCCCACTGCGTCGAGTACGGGCGGCGGTAGCGGACAGTGGTCTGCCGCAGCGGACTGGTCACCAGGCTCTTACTCGCCGAACCCTTCGGGCAGAGCCGACCCCGCGAGATCGGGCTGTCCGGATCGCCCTCGATCTGACTGACCTGCCCGTCCTTCACGAACACCCGCTGACCACAACCCACAGCGCAGTACGGGCAGACCGAACGGGCGACGCTGTCGGCGTCCTCGGTGCGGGCGGTCAACCCTGCCGAACGGGCGGACTGCGCCGCCGCGCCCCGGCCCAGCGGGTCCGTGCCGGTGAGCTGACGATAGACCGGCCAACCCTCGATAAAGGTCCGCAGACCCAACCCCGACACCCCCTCCCACGCGAGCGACCCTCTGAACATAGGTCAACTGAGGCAGGTTCGCGAACCCGGGAAGCAGACAGCGCCGCCCCCGGCTGGTGGGCCGGGGGCGGCGCTGGTGTCGGTGTGCAGGTCGACTCTCGGCGAGTGGC